>JAYUGN010000332.1:0-3004 GCA_043767605.1 Gammaproteobacteria bacterium | reverse complement strand
CGTCGAGGAAGATCATGGCGGTGTCGGAGGCGCGCATGCCGAGCTTGTCGAGCTTGGTCTTGCGGTCCACGCCCTTGGCGTCCAGCGGCACGATGATCAAGGATTTGTTCTGGTGGACCTTGACCGAGCCGCCACCGGCGCCGGCTTCGGAAGTGTTGCACAGCATGCAGGCCCAGTCGGCCTGCGTGCCGTTGGTGATCCACATCTTGCTCCCGCGGATGACGTAGTCGCCGCCGTCCTTCTTCGCGGTGGTCTTGATGCTGGCGACGTCGGAACCCGCGCCGGCTTCCGACACCGCGATCGAGCAGACCATGTCGCCGGCGATCACCGGCGCGAGGTATTGCTTGCGCAGCTCGTCCGAACCGAACTTCGCCAGCGCGGGCGTCGCCATGTCGGTGATGACGCCGATGCCCATCGGCAGGGAGCCGTTGTGGCAGTTGCCGATGGCCTGCGCAAACATCAGCTCATAGGAGTAATCGAGGCCGAGGCCGCCGTAGGCCTCCGGCTTGTGGATGCCGAGCAGGCCCAGGTTCGCCATTTTCTTGAGCACCTCGCGCGCGGGCCAGATGCCGGCCTTCTCCCACTCGTCGATGTTCGGGTTGATCTCGTCTTCCACGAACTTCTTGACGGTGCGGTACAGCTCCTTGTGCTCGTGCGTCAGTTGCATGGCCCATCTCTCCGGCGGATTGAAAAACTCTACACGCGTGAGGCGCAGAAAGGGGGCTTACCTTGCCGGCGCAGCCGGCATTTCGGGCAGGCGGATCTCGTACAGCACCGGCCAGCACTTGCCGGTGACGTAGAAAGTGCCGCGATCCGGGTTCCAGGCGATGCCGTTGAGCACATGCTCGCGCTCGTCCCAGCCGGCGGGCTTGGCGAAGCCGCGCTTGAGCGCCGAGAGGTCGAGCCAGGCCTGCACGACGCCGGTGGCGGGTTCGATCACGGCAATGCGGTCGCTGTGCCAGACGTTGGCGTACAGCCAGCCGCGCGCGTACTCCAGCTCGTTGAGCAGGCTGACCGGCACATTGCCGTCGCGCACCGTGATGCGCCCGGTTTCGGCGAAGTCGGCGGGCGCGCGCGCCACGATGTCGGCGGAGCCGTCGCTCATCAGCCAGCGGGTGCCGTCCCAGGCCAGGCCCCAGCCTTCGCCGTCATAGCGGAACTCGCCCTTGGCGCGCAGGGTCGCGTCGTAGACCAGCGCGCGGCCTTCCTGCCAGGTCAGCTGCACGACCTGCGTTGCATTCAGCGCGAGGCCTTCGCCGAACAGCGCAGTGGCCAGCGCCTTGTGGCGCCTTGTGGCGCCGCTCGAGGGGGTTTTCTGCCACACGCCCGACTGTCCGTAGCGGCCGGTGCTCTCGAAAATCGCGCCGCGTGAGTACGCGAGGCCCTGCGTGAACGCGCCGGTGTCGTGCGGATGCGTCGCGACGATTTCGTAGCGCAGCGTGTCCTGCGCGCGTGCATCGCGCGCAAAAACGGGCGCTGAAGCCAGTGTGCAGAGCGCGCATGCAAGCGCGGAAACCAGCGTGCGTGGCACGGATGTTGAAACACCGCGCGCGCGCGCCGCTTGCGCTTTGCGCAACAATTTGTCAAATTGCTCATGCGGTGACGCAATCTTCACGTTTCACCGGGTGCGGGAAAGTGTTTCATTTCACTCCGAAGGGGAAAAACGATGGCTGCCAAGAAGCGCAAAGCGAAAGCAAAGAAGAAAAAAGCAACGAAGCGTAAGAGATAAGAAACTGTGCTGAGGGCGGCGACAAGCCGCCCTCGCCGTTTCTGGAAGGCCCTTCGGGGCCTTCTTTTTTTTTGCCGGCGAGACGCTGACGCCGGTGACGTTCCCACCGTCCGTGCGTCTCGCCGGACGGATCCCGGGCGCCGCGATAGGCGGCGCATCGGGATGGTCACAGCCAGCACCTCACTTTGATCCCGGCGTCGGCTTGCTCCCCGGGATCGGCGCGCCGCCATCGCGCAGCTTCACCGCCTCGTGGAAGCCGTGCTCCGCCGCGTGCTCCCGGAACCAGACGCCCTCCGGTGAATGCCGCGTGATGCCGTCGAACAGCGTCGCCATCATCTGAGTCGAGTGGAGGCCCATGTTGTCGTAGGCCTGGTTGATCATCAGCTTCTGCATCATCAGCTGGTTCTTCGGCACGCCGGCCATGCGCGCGGCCAGCGCATCCACGCGCGCATCGAGCTGCGCGGCCGGCACGGCGTCGAGCACCAGGCCCATCGCCTTGGCTTCGCGGCCGTCCACCAGGTCGCCGGTCAGCAGCATGCGCTTGGCTTTCTCGGCGCCGAGCCGGTAGATCCACATCGCGGTGGTCGGGCAGCCCCACACGCGAGCGGGCGGATAGCCGATCTTCGCCGTTTCTTCCATCACCACGAAATCGCAGCACAGCGCGATGTCGCTGCCGCCGGCCACGGCGTAGCCGTGCACCTTCGCAATCGTCGGCTTGTACGAGCGCCACAGGCTCATGAAGTCGTCGGTGTTCTGCTTCATCATCTTGTAGTCGATCAGCGGGTCCCAGGGCATGGACTGGTTCCACGGCGTCGGCCCTTCCGCGAAGTCCTTGAGGTCGTAGCCCGAGCAGAAGGCGCGGCCCGCCCCCTGCACCACGATCACGTGCACGGCGTCGTCGGCGTTGGCCGTCGCCACCGCCTCGCGCAGCTCGCGCCCGGTGCTGGCGCCGATGGCGTTGAGCCGGTCGGGGCGGTTCAGGGTGATCCGCGCGATGCGGTCGTGCGTGGCGTAGGTGATGGTCTGCAGCGTCATGGCACCGGATCCCGTCGTGGCCGCCCTTGCCGGGCGCTTTTTTCAGTCTAGTGCAGAGGCCCCGCGTGTAGAATCGCGCCCATGATCCGCAGCATGACGGGCTACGCCCGAGCCGAAGCCCGGGGCGCCTATGGCCGCCTTTCCTGGGAGCTGCGCTCGGTCAACCACCGTTACCTCGACCTGTCGTTGCGCATGCCCGATGAGCTGCGCGGCGTCGAGAACGATGCGCGCGCGCTGATC
>JAYUGN010000331.1:0-3007 GCA_043767605.1 Gammaproteobacteria bacterium | reverse complement strand
TGGCGGGCCAGCCCAACGTCGGCAAGTCCACCTTGCTCAACGCGCTTGCCGGCACCGAGGCCGCGATCGTGACCGAGATCGCCGGCACCACGCGCGACCTGTTGCGCGAGAACATCGATCTCGACGGCCTGCCGCTCACGGTCGTGGACACCGCCGGCCTGCGCGACAGCACTGACCCGGTGGAAAAAATCGGCATCGCGCGCGCCTGGCAGGCGCTCGAGGCCGCGGAACTGGTGCTGTATCTCGTGGAGGACGGCGCCGGCGTCACGGCCGCAGACCGGAAGCTGCTGGCGAAATTGCCCGCGGGCCGCGAGATGCTGATCGTGCGCAACAAGTGCGATCTCACACGCAATGCGCCCGCGCGCAGCGAGCACGAAGGCGGCATCGAGCTGAGCCTGTGCGCGAAAAGCGGCGCCGGGCTGGAGCTGCTGAAGGCCGAGATCCGGCGCGTGGCCGGCCTCACCGACGCAGGCGAGTCCTTGTTCTCGGCCCGCACCCGCCACGTGGATGCGCTGGTGCGCGGCCTGGCCCTGGTGCGGGAAGCTTCGCTGCGCCTGCGCGAGGGCGCCAACGCCGAACTCGCGGCCGAGGAACTGCGGCTGGCCCAGCAGGCGCTGGGCGAGATCACTGGCGCGGTCAGCTCCGACGACCTGCTCGGGCGGATCTTCAGCCAGTTCTGCATCGGAAAATAAGCCGCCGCGCTAAGATTACGCCGGGAGGATCGATGCTCGTCAACTGCGCGGCGTACCAGAACGGCAAGAAGCTCGGCGACATCGCCGAGGAGCAGATCCACGACTACGTGGCGCGGCCGGACTGCTTCGTCTGGGTGGCGCTGCGCGAGCCCGATCCGGACAAGCTGCAGGAAATGCAGGTCGCGTTCGACCTGCACCCGCTGGCGGTCGAGGACGCGCGGCACGGCCACCAGACGCCGAAGATCGAGGAATACGGCGACTCGCTGTTCGTCGTCGTCAAGATGATCGAGATGGCGCACGACGGCTTCCTGACCGTCGGCGAAGTCGACATCTTCGTCGGCCCCAACTACATCCTGACCGTGCGCCGCGGCGTGGAGAAAGGCTTCGGCGACGTGCGCGCGCGCACCGAACGCGAGCCCGAGCTGCTGAAGGTGGGCGCCAGCTACGTGCTGTACGCGCTGATGGATTCCGCGGTGGACCGCTACTTCCCGGTGCTGCAGGCCCTCGAACTGGAGCTGGAGCAGATCGAGCAGAAGATTTTTGCCGGCGGCACGGCGCGCGCCAACCTGGAGGCGCTGTACGGCTTGAAGCAGAAGCTGGTGGTGATGAAGCACGTCATCGCGCCGCTGCTCGAGGCGGTCGGCAAGCTCTACGGCGGCCGGGTGCCGCAGGTCTGCTCGAATCTGCAGGATTATTTCCGCGATGTCGCCGATCACCTGCTGCGCCTGAACCAGACGATCGACGCGATCCGCGACATGGTCATCACCGCGATCTCGGTGAACCTGTCGATGATCACGCTGGAAGAAAGCCAGACCATGAAATCGCTGGCCGCGTATGCCGCGCTGATTGCGGTGCCGACGCTGATCGTCGGCATCTATGGCATGAACTTCGAGCACATGCCCGAGCTGCACTGGATCTTCGGTTATCCGCTCACGCTCGCGCTGATGACCGGCATCGACATGTACATCTACTACCGCCTGAAGAAGGCGGGCTGGCTCTAGCTCGCGTCTCGCAATCTCGCGATCACCGGCCGCGTGGCCGGACGTACGCCGCGCCAGGCCTCGAACGAGCTCGCCGCCTGCTCGACCAGCATCCCCAGGCCATCGGCGATCCGGCTGGCGCCGGACTTGATCGCCCAGCTGCGGAACGGCTCGAAGGCCGTGCCGTAACTCAGGTCGTAGCAGGCCGCGTCTGTCGCCAGCAGCCCGTCCGCCAGCCGCGGCACCTGGCCCTGGTGCCCGGCCGAGGTGGCGTTGATGACCAGGTCGAAACGATCGCCCTTCAGCGAAAGGTGGGTCGCTGCGCGCACCGGTCCGTGCGGCTTGAACTCGATGGCGAGCTGCTCCACGCGCCAGGGCGTGCGGCTCGAGATCACCAGCTCGGCGGGCTTTTCGTCGAGCAAGGGTTTCAGCACGCCGCGCGCGGCGCCGCCGGCGCCGAGCAGCAGCACCTTCTTGCCGGCGATCGCGAGGCCGTGATTGCCGCGCAGGTCGCGGACCAGGCCTTCGCCGTCGGTGTTGTCGGCGCGCCAGCCGCCGGCGATGGCGACCAGCGTGTTGGCGGCGCCGGCCAGCGCGGAGCGCGGCGTTTTTTCCGTCGCCGCATCGAGCGCCGCGAGCTTGTGCGGCAGCGTCACGTTGAGGCCGCGATAGCCCTCGACCAACAGGCGCGCGAGCGTGGCGGCGAATTCCTCCGGCGCGACTTCGATCCTCTCGTAGCTGAGCGCAACGCCGGTGCTTTCGGCGAACCACTGGTGGATCTGCGGGGAGCGGCTGTGGGCCACGGGCTGGCCCAGCACGGCGTAACGATCCAATGCCCTCACCCGGCGCTGCGCGCCGAGCTCTCCCAAGGGGGGAGGCAAGCGCTCATTCCGCGAGCCACTGCGCGGCGTCCCTGGCGTAGTAGGTGAGGATCGCGTCCGCGCCGGCGCGGCGCAGGCACAGCAGGCTTTCGAGCACGGCCGTTTTTTCGTCGAGCCAGCCGCGCTCGGCGGCGGCCTTGATCATCGAGTACTCGCCGCTGACCTGGTAGGCGAGCGTTGGCACCTGGAACCGGTCTTTGACCCGCCGAAGGATGTCGAGATACGGCAAGCCCGGCTTGACCATCACGAGATCAGCGCCCTCGGCGATGTCGAGCGCGACTTCGCGCAACGCCTCGTCGGTGTTGGCTGGGTCCATCTGGTAGTTGCGCTTGTCGCCCTTGAGCAGGCCGCGTGTGTTCACCGCGTCGCGGAACGGCCCGTAAAACCCGCTCGCGTACTTCGCGGCGTACGACAGCAGCAGCGTGTCGTGCGCGCCGTCGCGCTCGAGCGCGGA
>JAYUGN010000330.1:0-8648 GCA_043767605.1 Gammaproteobacteria bacterium | reverse complement strand
CTTGCTGCGCAATGGCTCGCCGACCCGCCGCTGGCCTCGCTCCGCCAAGTCTTCGCTCGTCTGCGCGGCGCCTTTCAGGCTCCGGGTCGGCTGCGCTTCATTTGCTCCGCAAGCCCACCGGGCGCGCCCCGCACATCACCGCCACGTTCAGGGCGGTACGTCTGTAGCGACAAGGATGGCGCGCACGTGTTCGTTCACCACAGAAGCAGGCAGCCTGAGTCGTCACTGATTGCGCGTGGCGACGCAGGGCTTCATGTTATCTGCTCGATCCAGTTGGCGGTCTGCAGCCACAGGGTTTCGCGGAAGTCTTCGCGGAAGAACCCGAGATGCCCGATGGCCGATGCGCCGGCCTCGGCGGGCGCGACGTGCCGGCGCGTCAGCGCCAGGTGCGGATACTCGGAGAGCAGCGCATCCACGCTGTGGCGCGGCGCGGAGGTGTCGTCGGCGAAGCTGAAGGCCAGCGCCGGGATTTTCAGCGCGCGGTAGCGCGCCAGGTCGATCCCGAACTGCGGCGAGAACAGGTAGTGCCCGCCGCGCAGCCACTGGCCCCACTGGCGCATGACGCCGGCCGGGATGTCGATGGTGGAGAACTTGAGCTTGCGCGCGGGAAACCAGCGCCCCCGCGTCGCCAGCGGGATGAGCACCCGCGCGGTGAGTTCGATGCCCAGTCGCGAAAGGCCGTGCCAGTGCGACATCCGCGGCGCCGACGCGGCGATGAAGATCATGCCCTTGAGCCAGGCGACGTTGGACGCGAGCCCGGGCAACTGGCCGCCGCAGGAATGGCCGGCGAGCAGCAGCGGCAGGTCCGGAAATTCGTGCGCGGCATGGGCGATCGCCGCCTCGATGTCGAGGCGGCCCCAGTCCTCCAGCTTGATGGTGGCGGGATTCTCGACCGCCGGCGCCGCCTCGGCCACGCCGCGGTAGTCGAAGGTCAGCACGGCCGTGCGGCGAGACACCAGGTATTCGGCGAAACGGCGATACACCTTGCGCGGCACGCCCATCGCCGCGGCCATCACCACCACGCGCTCCGCCGCCGGCGGCTCGAACAGCGTGGCGGGCAGTTGCACGCCGTCGGCGCAGCGCAGCGTGCGTTCGAAGGTCTTCATGCGCCCTGGAAAAACAGCGCGACCACGGTGACGTTGTCCTGGCGCGGCGCCTGCGCGTCCTCCACCGCCCTCAGCAGGTTGTGCACGGCCGCGTGCGCATCGATGGACTGCTTCAGCATCGCGGCGATCTCGTCCTCGGCCAGCGTCACGATGCCGTCGGAGGCCAGCAGCACGCGGTCGCCGGGCAGCAGCAGCAGCTTGTCGGCGAGGTCGATGCGCGACAGGTTGAAACCCACGCAGCTGGTCACGCCGCCGCCCTCGGAGTGCAGCTCGTTCATGCGCGACAGCACGCCGTCGCGCAGCAGCAGCGCGTACGAATCGCCGACCGCCACCAGCGACAGCTCGCGCCCCTGCGCGTAGGCGCCGACCAAGGTCGTCGCCATGCCCTCGAGCTTCGGATCCCGGACCTGCAGGTCGCGCAGGTGGTCGTCGGCGTGGATCACGCCATCCTCGAGCCATTTGCGCACCGGGCTGGTCGCGTTCTTGCGCTGGCTGGCGACGTGGGCGATGAACACGTTCACCGCCTCGTGGCTGGCGACGTCGCCGGCCGGATGGCCGCCGAGGCCATCCGCCAGCGCGGCCACGCACTCGGCCTTGCCGTAGCGCTCGAGCCGCCACGCATCTTCCTGGTCCGCGCGCTGTCCCTGGATCTGGCCACCCGCGCCATCCAGCTTCCAGCCCGCGGGCAACGCCGCCTGCGTCATCGCGAGTACTTCCGCTGCACTGCGGCCGGCAGGAAATCCTGGGCGGTGATCTTCGGCAGGTCGTACTGCAGCGGCGGGTCTTCCGCCAGCATGCGCTCGGCGAAATAGCGGCCCTGCTGCAGGTCGTACGTGATGACCGGCCAGCAGTTGCTCGACTTCACCTCGTAATTCGTCAGCATGTGGCCTTCCTGGAAGCGCCACAGCTTGCCGGCGTGGTCCTGGTTCTCCACCAGCGCGATGTTCCAGGTGTCCTCATCGACATAGAAGATGCGCTTGCCGAACGCGTGGGTCTTGCCGCCGCGCTCGGTGGCCTCGATGACCCACACGCGGTGCAGTTCGTAACGGGCATTGTCGGCATTGAAAGTCGGATAGGTGAGCTGCTGCGCGTATTTCTGGCTGCCGTCGTCCAGCCGGTAGGCGTTGTACGGGATGTAGAGCTCGCGCTTGCCGACCAGCTTCCACACATATCGGTCGAAGGCCCCGTTGTACATGTCGATCATGTCGATGAACGCGAGGCCTTGCGACCCGTACAGCGGCTGATCGTAGCCCAGGGGCGGCAGGCGCAGCATCTTGCCGACCTTGCCGAGCAGCACCCAGATCGCACGCGACTTCTTGATCGAGTTGGCGGTCTCGTGGAACAGCGCGACGAATTCCGGCCGCTCACCCGAGGCGCTGGCGCCGCTCCAGGTGATGCCGTAGACGAGGATGTTCTCGTCGTCGATGTCGGCCGGCTTGGCGAGATTGCCGTAGCGGAACAGGACCTTGTAGACGCTCTTGCGCACATCGCTGACGCTGTCCTGGCTCACCACGGCCTGGGAGGTGACGCCCTGGAGCGAGTTGCCGCGGAAGCGCGTGCGGTGGTTCCACATGACCTCGACGCCGTTCTCGGGCTGCGGGAACGGGAAGCCCAGGCGCGCATGGGTCAGCGCATCCGAGCCGATCAGCCTGGCCTTGCCGAGGTTGGCCTGCGTCGCGTCGTAGATCGCCTGCGGGTACACCGCGCTGCGGCGCGTGGGGTACACCGGCATCCTGAAGGTCTTGTACTTCGCGAACAGCTGGCGATGCCCGTCAGACAAGTGCGCCGCGTACTTCGCCACGTTGTCGAGCGTGATCGTGAACAGCGGCTTGTCGTCCGGATACGGATCGGTGAGCCGTCCGCCCGGCTTGAAACCGGCCGGCGGCGTGGTGATGCCGCCGGTCCACTCGGGGATCGAGCCGTCGGCGTTGGCGTCGCGTTCCGCGCCGATTTGCGTCAGGCGCCCGCCGATCGAGCGCGTGGCCGGCGTCACCGAGGGCAGATCGATCGAGGAGCCTTGCGCCGTGACGGTGCCGCCGAGCAGCCGGTTCGACAGGACGATGTCCTGCATTTCCTTAGGCAATTCCTTGGCGAGTTGCTTCGCCTGCTCGAGGGCGCCCGGATCCCTCAGGAATTCGAGCCAGCTCCCCGCCGCTTTCGACGTGGTCGGGAAACGCATCGCGCCGGTGAAGGCCTCGATCGCGCCATCCACGTTGCCGGAGTTGAACGAGGCGGCGCCGAGCGCGAGCAGCACCGGGCCGGCGCGATCGGTGCGCGCGTCCTGCAGGCCGGCGTTCAGCGCGGTCGCGGCCTCGGCGTTGCGTCCCTCCTCGAGATACAGCTGGCCCAGTTGCATGGACAGCTCGGGCCGCGGCGCGATCGCCATCAGGTCGCGCAGGGCGCTGATCGCAAGATCCGTCTCGTGCGCGCGCATCCACAGGCCGGCCAGCATTTCGGTGTGGCCCGCGTCCTTCCTGACCTGCCCGCCTTCCATCCAGCCCTGCAGCAGGGATCCGGCCTCGAACGGCGCGCCCAGTTGCGCGGTCAGTCCGATCAACTGCAGGCGCTCGTCCTCGGATTGCAGGTGTCCGAGGCGGCTGGCGAGTTCCAGC
Organism: Gammaproteobacteria bacterium; assembly: GCA_043767605.1. Lineage (GTDB taxonomy): Bacteria > Pseudomonadota > Gammaproteobacteria > Nevskiales > Nevskiaceae > JACPFV01. Next base: position 4,930 of record JAYUGN010000330.1, on the reverse strand, counting down.
GTGGCGAGCGCGCGTTCCGGGTTGCCGGCCTTGTGATACAGGCTCGCGAGCTGCAGCCAGTATTCACGCCGGCCCGGAGTGCGGCGCACCAGTTTCTCGAGTACCGGCAGCGCCTCTTTCTCCTGGCCTGCGCCGACGGCGGCGGCGTAGAACGCCTGCAGCCAGGATTCATCGGGGTTCGGCGTGGCCGTGACCGCGCGCTGCACCAGCGGCAGCGCATCCTTGTAGCGCTTGACCTGGAGGTAAGCCGCGGCCAGCGCCATCTGCTCCTCGGCGGAGGCCTGCGCATTGCCCTTCACGCGCGGCTCGAGCGTGCGAATCACGTCGGCCGGCTTGCCGCCCGCGACGCGCAGTTGCGTGAGGTTCTTGCGCATCTGCTCGGCGGCCGGGCCCGACAGCGCGTTCTGGCCCAGCGCCTGCTCCAGGTATCCGGCCGCCGTGTCGTAGTCCTTCTTGTCCACGGCCTGCCCGGCGAGGTCGCGCAGCAGCAGCGCCCTGGCGTAGGGATCGGTCGTGGACTCGAGCAGCTTCTTCGCGTCCTGCTGCTGCGCTTCCGGCGGCGTGGTGTCGAGCTCGCGGACTTCACTGTGGTATTGGTCGGCGTAGGCGACGCATGTCATCCCGAGCACGATAAAGGGGACGCACACCTTTATCCGCGCCGGGAAGACCCTGCGCAACCCTCCAATAAAGGTGTGCGTCCCCTTTATCATCGCCAGTTGTACGCGCAGTCGGCGGGATCCATCGGCACGCGCTGCTTCACTTCGCGCGCCTTGTCGGTCTCCGCATAGATCCAGTTGTTGATGCTCTCGATCGCCGCGATCTCGTAGACGCCGCGCGGCTGCGCATCGATGATCTTGACGTTCTGCACGCGGCCGGTCGGCAGCACCGTGAACACGGCCTCGACCCAGCCCTTGATGCCCTGCTTGCAGGCCCACTCCGGCATCTGCGGGCGCGCGGTGGACAGAGGGATGAGCGGCTTGCCGCTGAAGCCCTGGCCACGGCCGAAGCCGCCCGCGCCGGTGCCGCCGGCGAAACCGCCGAAGGCCTGGCCCGTGAGCGAGCCGCCGCCGATCTTCACCGGCATGCTGAGGGTGGACGACAGCGCCACCGGCGCCGGCGCATTCAGCGAGGTCACCGCGGCCATCGCCATGGTCGTGGCCGGCATCGGCACGCTGGCCGGCGGTGGCGGCGGCGTGAGTTCCGGCTCGGGCAATTGCTCGTCCTCGCTCGGCGGCTCCTCGCTGATCAGCTCGACTTGAGCGATTTCATCGGGCACGGCCTCGGAGTTCCCCTCGCCCAGCAACCACCACTGCACGATCGCGAACAGCAGCAGCACGCCGACCACCACGCCGATGCTCTGCTCATCGATGATCAGGCGCGAGCGCAGCCAGACCGACTGCGCGATCGCGAGCACCACCGCCAGCAGCAGGATCGCCGCGATGAAATAGCCGCCGACGCCGCTGTGCCAGAGCCGCTCGAACAGTCCCGGCCGGTTGGCTTCCGCGACGATCAGCGGCCCGCGCGAAGGGTCGATCAGCACCGTGCCCATGCCCTGCGTCAGCGCGGCGAAATCCTCCGCGATGCTCCGCAAATCGCTGCGCGGCTGGCGCTCGAGCTGGACGAAATGACCGCCGCCGGGCGCCAGGATCAGGTAGGCATCGCCGGCCGTGACCGTGAACGTGCCGATGCGCGTGACCGGCCGCTGCGAGGTGCCCTCGGCGGACTGCACCGGCGCATTGACGGTGACCACGGCCCCGCTCTGCTCCATCTCCAGCGCCAGCGCATGCCACAGCGTTTCGAGCTCGGCCGGGCCCGGCAGCGTCTGGCTCGCGGCGATCGGCGCCAGCATGGCGACGCGATCGGGAAATTGCGGCGTGACCAGCGAGTGCTCGGCCGTGTCGTGCAGGTCCACCGCTGCTCCGCGCGCGGCGTCGTACAGCGTCTGCAGGTCGCGGCTGGCGTCGGCCAGTTTTTTCTCCAGCGTGGCGGCCGTGGCGCGTGCCGCGGCCCAGCGCCGCTTCGCGCTGGCCGCCCGCACCTCGTGCTGCTTCACCTGCGCCTCGGCATTGCGCAGCGCGGCGGCCTGCTCGTCGCGCGCCTTGGCGAAGCGCGCCTCGCGCGCCGAATTGAGCTGCTGCGCGGCGCGGCTGGATTCGCGCACCTGCTGCAGCAGGCCCGGCTGCGCCTGCGCGGCCGCCAGCAACGGCGCACAGAGCAAAAATAGGGACAGGCTCCATTTTCCCAGCCGGCGGGTCGAACCTGAATGGAGGTTGGAGCCTGAGCCCAAGCTGTCCCTGTTTTTCGGGCGCTTCATGGCAGCTTCGCCGGCGCCCGCACGGGCAGTTGCAGCAGCTGCGGCGGTTCCTCCGCGCGGGCCACCGCCTTGGCGTGGCGCAGGCTGTCGAGCCCGGCGGAATCCTCGAGCGGCTTCCAGCCCTGCCCGTCCCAGGCCGCGCCGCGCTGGCCGTCCTGGCTCAGGCAGTACAGGCCGATGCGGCCGACCCGCACCATCGTCACCGGCCCGCGCGGGGCGTTGCACTCGGCCTGCGCGTCCTCGGCGCCGAGCGAGTGCCCGTAGTCGACCTCGGTGCGATAGGCCTCGAGCACGCGGCGGAATTTCTCGGCGTTGCCGCGCTTGGGGTCCAAGAGCAGCGTGGCGAGCTCCTGCACGCGCGCGTGGCGCGCCTCGCGCAGGAACGGCAGGTCCTGGTCCACGAAGGCCGCGAGCTCCGCGACCATGCGCTGCATCAGCGGCATCAGGTCGGTGCCGGTGGTCGCGATGCGCGCGATCTGTTCCTCGAGGTCCTTGCGCTTCTTTTCTTCCACCGCGGCCTCGCCCTCGAGTTTGGCGGCGTAGCCGGACAGCTGCAGCGCGCGCCACTCGGTGGTGCGGCGCTTCTCGCGCAGCGCGCGGGTCTCCTCGGCCAGCTTGTCCACGCGCGCCTGCGACTCGCGCCCGGCGCGCTGCGCCGCCAGGCTCGCGTCCATGGCCTCGCCGACTTCGTCCGCGGCGCCGGCGGCCATCGCGACCAGCAGAATAAAGGGGACGCACACCTTTATCGGGTGCCTCACGGTGAGCTCAGGGGTTCCGCGAATAAAGGTGTGCGTCCCCTTTATCTCGCTGCTCGTGTCCCTGCAGCCAGTTGGCGATCTCGGCCGTCATCTCGTCGGTGTCGGCGTCGTCGAGAACCCAGTGGCCGCGGTCGGGGTAATGCCGCATCGAGGCCTGCGGATACAGCCGGCCCAGCTTGCGCACCACGCTCGCGGGCGTCAGGCGGTCGTGGCCGCTGCTGACGACGTAGACCGGGCATTGAACCGCCGAGGCGTCCACGCGCGCGGCGCCGCGGCGATCGAGCAGCCAGTTGCCGATCTCGAACACCGCGCGGCCCGATTCCTCGACCAGCCCCCCGTAGATCGCCGGGTGCTTCTCGGGCGGCACGCCGTTGAACGCGCGTGTCACGTAGCGCGCGAAGCTGAACTTCTGCGGCCGCTTCCACCAGCCCCAGCGCAGGAACACCGGCAGGAACGAGACCATGTTCGACCAGCGGATGCCGAAAATGCCGGCCGGCACGGCCGGCGTCAGCAGCACCAGCGCGAAGGGCTTGATGCGCGCGGCCAGTTGCTGCGCGAGCAGGCCACCCATCGAGTGGCCGATGAGGATCGGCGCCTCGGCGAATTTCTGCTGGTGAACGAAGTTCTCGAGGAACGCGAGGTACTCGGTGAGGCTCTTGCTGCCGACCTCGGGATGCAGCGCGCCGATTTCGTGCGCCGGCAGGGTGGGCGCAAAGCAGGCGTGGCCGCGCGGCTTCAGACCCTCCACCAGGCGCGTGAAGTTCGCGCCGGTGCACCACATGCCATGGATCAGGACGACGGGGCGGGCCAAGGAATGTTCCTCAATATCCGGAAACGATGCGGGTGGTCAGGCGGTTGAACCAGCCCGGCATGAACTTCTGCGTCAGTGCCAGCACATAAGTCTGCAGCCCCGGGTACCAGTGCACGCGCGGCCACAGCCGCCAGTGCGCGGCACGCCAGACCGCATCGGCGATGTCGGGCGCGGTGAGGCGCAGGCCGAGCCGTTCCATGCTCCTGGGATGCCTCTCGAACTGCCGGGTCATCGGCGTGTCCACGAAGAGCGGCAGCACGTCGCGCACCGTGATGCCGTGGCGCCGCCACTCGAGGTCGAGCGCCTCGGTCAGGCCCTTCACCGCGAACTTGGTGGCGGCGTAGGTCGCGAATTGGGGCGGGCCATACAGCGCGGAGGCCGAGGACATGCTGATCATGCAGGCGCCCGGCGTCTGCGCAAGGTACGGAAACGCCGCGTGGGCGCCGTTGACCACGCCCTTGAAGTTCACGTCGATCACGGCGTGATGCCTGTCCAGCGGCACCTTGTCGAATTCCTCCACCGTGACGATGCCGGCATTATTGAACAGCACGTCGAGGCGCCCGCCGGCGGCCTCGTAGAACTCGCTGAGCGCGAAGGAAAACGCGGCGGCATCGGTCACGTCGAGGCGGCCGGCCAGCGCGTTGGCCTCGCCAAGCGTGCCGCGCAGGTCCTTCACACCGGTCTCGTTGACGTCGTACAGTCCGACGAACCAGCCTCGTGCGGCGAAGCGTTCGGCCGTCGCCCGGCCGATGCCGGCGGCGGCGCCAGTGATGAAAATTGCGGGTCTTGGGGAAGCTCGATCGGCCATGCGTGATGCTAACCTACGGGCTCTCCCGAGGAGATGCGCATGGCAGGTCCTGGTCACACGAATTCGTTCCTGGCGCTCGTCAACGACGCCAAGTCCCGCCTCAAGCAGATCCAGGCCGCCGAACTGCGCGGCGTTCTGGAGAAGAACGCCGATGCCCACGTGATTGACGTGCGCGAGGAGAGCGAATACGCGGCCGGCCACGTCAAGGGCGCGCGCTGGCTCGGCAAGGGCATCATCGA
>JAYUGN010000329.1:0-3008 GCA_043767605.1 Gammaproteobacteria bacterium | reverse complement strand
AACTGGTGCCGTTACGGCGTCGACGACAGCGTCGGCCTGGCCATCGAGCTGGAGAACCGCTACAAGGGCTTGCGCGCGCCGCACAAGTTCAAGTTCGGCGTCTCGGGCTGCACCCGTGAATGCGCGGAAGCGCAAGGCAAGGACGTCGGCATCATCGCCACCGAGAAGGGATGGAACCTGTACGTCTGCGGCAACGGCGGCATGAAGCCGCGCCACGCCGACCTGCTGGCCCGCGACCTCGACACGGCCACGCTGGTGAAGTTCGTCGACCGCCTGCTGATGTTCTACGTGCGCACCGCCGACCGGCTGCAGCGCACGTCCGTGTGGCTGGAAAACCTCGAGGGCGGGCTCGACTACCTGCGCGCGGTAGTGTGCGAGGACAAACTCGGCATCGGCGCGGAACTCGAGGCCGAGATGGCGCACGTGGTCGCCACCTACGAGTGCGAGTGGAAGAAGGCGATCAACGACGCGCAGACGCTCAAGCGCTTCCGGCATTTCGTCAACAGCGACAAGCCCGACGAGGCCGTGCTGTTCGTGCAGGAGCGCGACCAGATCCGTCCGGCCAACCTCGAGGAACGGCGCCAGGCGCGCGCCGCCCGGCTCGGCGCAACGGCGGAGACCGCGTGATGGGCGCGATGCAATTGCCGGCGGGCGCCGGTGCGGAAAACGTCTGTGCGCTCGACGACATCGATCCCGACATGGGCGTGTGCGCACTGGTGCAGGGGCGGCAGGTCGCCGTATTCCGCATCGGCGAGACCGATGAGGTCCATGCCATCGGCGCCTACGACCCCAACAGCGGCGTGAATGTTCTTGCGCGCGGCATCGTCGGGGACCTCAAGGGCCGGTTGGTTGTAGCTTCGCCCCTCTACAAGCAGCACTTCGACCTGCACACCGGCGAGTGCCTGGAAGATCCGCTGGCCTCGGTGCGCAGCTATCCGGCGCAGGTGCACGAGGGCCGCGTCTGGGTGCAGGTGCCCACGAACGCTGCGACGGCCGGCCGCCGCCAGCGTCTGGTCGTGGTCGGCAACGGCATGGCGGCGATGCGCGTGGTGGAAGAACTCCTGCGCGTGGCGCCCGAGCTTTACGACATCACCGTGTTCGGCACGGAAGAAGCCGGCAACTACAACCGCATCCTGCTGTCGCCGGTGCTCTCGGGCGAGACACCGGTCGAGGACATCCTGCTCAACAAGCCGGAGTGGTACGCGAACCGCGGCATCGTGCTGCACGCGGACGATCCGGTGGTCGCCATCGACCGGCGCCGGCGCAGCGTGCGCGCGCGCAGCGGCTACGAGACGCACTACGACCGGCTGCTGCTCGCGACCGGCTCGGATCCGGTGATCATTCCCGTGCCGGGCAAGGACCTGCCCGGCGTCGTGACGTTCCGCGACCTGCGCGACGTCGCGCTCATGCTCGATGCGGCCCGCACGCACAAGCGCGCCGTGGTGATCGGTGGCGGCCTGCTGGGGCTGGAAGCCGCCAACGGCTTGCTGCGCCAGGGCATGGACGTGACCGTCGTGCACCTGCTCGATTCACTGATGGAGCGCCAGCTCGACAAGCCGGCCGCGGCGATGCTGAAAGCTTCGCTCGAGACGCGCGGCGTGCAGTTCGTGATGCCGGCGCAGACCGAGGCCATTCTTGGCAGCACAGGCGCTGATGGAACCTCGCGGGTGAGCGGCGTGCGCTTCAAGCCTGCCCCGGGCGCCGACCCGGGCGATGGCCGCGAGATTCCGGCCGACCTGGTGGTGATGGCGGTCGGTATCCGGCCGAGCATCGCGCTGGCGCAAGGTGCCGGCCTGCGCTGCGAGCGCGGCGTGCTGGTGGACGACACGCTGCAGACCTTCGATCCACGCATCTACGCGGTGGGCGAGTGCGTGCAGCATCGCAACACCACGTATGGACTGGTCGCGCCGCTGTGGGAGCAGGCGGGCGTCTGCGCCACGCATCTCGCGCAAGTGGGTTTTGCGCGCTATCGCGGCTCGTTGACCTCGACCAAGCTCAAGGTCACCGGCATTGATTTGTTCTCCGCGGGCGATTTCATGGGCGGCGCGGGCAGCGAGGACCTGGTCATGCGCGACCCGAAGCGCGGCGTCTACAAGCGGCTGGTGCTCAAGGGTGGCCGCATCACCGGCGTGGTGCTGTACGGCGACGTCACCGACGGGCCCTGGTACTTCGAGTTGATGCAGAAGGGCGTGGATGTCTCCGCCCTGCGATCGAAGCTGGCGTTCGGCAAGGCTCACTGCGTGCCGCAGTGAGTCAGGCGACGGTGCGCACCACCTGCCCGTACTGCGGCGTCGGGTGCGGGGTGCTGGCGCGAGCGCAGCGCGGCGGCGGCGCGGAGATTGGCGGCGATCCGAAACATCCCGCCAACGCCGGCAAGCTGTGCGTGAAAGGCGCCACGCTCGGCGAAACCCTGGGCCTCGAAGGGCGGCTGCTGCATCCGATGCTGCGCGGCGCGCGCGTGAGTTGGGACGAGGCCCTTGACGGTGTCGCCCGCGGCTTCAAGGAGATCATCGAACGTGACGGCCCCGATGCGGTCGCGTTCTACGTCTCCGGCCAGCTGCTGACCGAGGATTACTACGTCGCCAACAAGCTGATGAAGGGCTACATCGGCTCGGCCAACATCGATACCAACTCGCGCCTGTGCATGTCGTCCGCCGTCGCGGGCCACAAGCGCGCGTTCGGCGAGGACCTGGTGCCGGTCTGCTACGAAGACCTGGATCTCGCCGACCTGATCGTGCTGGTCGGCTCCAACACCGCGTGGTGCCACCCGATCCTCTATCAGCGCATCGAGCGCGCGAAAGCCGCGCGGCCCGAGCTGAAAGTGGTCGTGATCGATCCGCGCCGCACCGCCACCTGCGAACTCGCCGACCTGCACTTGCCGGTGAAGCCGGGCACCGATGTCTGGCTGTTCAACGGCCTGCTGGCGTTCCTGCACCAGCACGGCGTGGCGGATGCCGGCTTCATCGAGCGACACACCGCGGGCCTGGCGCGAACGTTGGCGATCGCCG
>JAYUGN010000328.1:0-21299 GCA_043767605.1 Gammaproteobacteria bacterium | reverse complement strand
AGCCGAGACATGGCGAGGCGAGCCGAGCAGCGGTCCGGCGAGCCATGAAGCGAGGGCGATATCCGACATCAGCCACGCGCAATGCAGCTTGCCGACGCTGGGCTGCCTGATCCCGAGCGCAGCGAGGGCGTGCCGCTGGGCTTCGCTTCGCTCAGCCCAGCCTACGATTCCCGCGTTCGCGGGAATGACGGCCACGCGGGAATGACGGCGTGACGCGTTCAGGGTGCCTTCATCTTGCCGGCGCAACACTGGCACCCATGAACACACCCCTGCGTCGCAGCATCTGGCTCCCGGCCCTCGCGTTCGCCGCTCTCGCGGCAGGGGCCGCGCCCGCCTCGGCGGAAACCGTGATGAACGGCGCGGTCACGCTCGACTACTACGTCGGTGACGTGGACAGCGAGGGCTTCGAGTCCACCTCGAGTGACTTCTACGTGCAGCAGATCGACAACACCGGCGGCGCCACGGGCCCGCTGTCTCTATCCGGCTGGGCAACGAAGGGTTCCAGTCCGGCGGGTGCGGGCGACGAGATCGGCTACGCGCCGATCGGCCCGGCGCCGGCCAACAGCACGCTGGACAATGTTTCCGTCACCGCAGCGGCCAACGACCTGCCGCCGGGCGAGTACTACTCGCATGTGCTGCTGCAGGACGACAGCCTGCCGGGCACGTATGACGATGCGCGCACGCTCTCGCCGCGCATGCTGTGGCGCGGCGGGCTCGAGGCCGTCGGCCCGCTGCGCCTGTATCCGTACAACTTCGGCCGCAGCGTCGAGGTGGATTTCGATGCGCTGCGCAACAATCGCCTCGACAGCCGCTACACCAACGACATCGTGCTCACGCTGTACGCAACCTTTGGCTTCGGCCCGGCCTCGGACGGCTACACGCTGTGCAGCGTGCGCGTCTCGGGCCTGTACGCGGGCGACTCGCGCCAGGACCCCGGCTTCAGTTGCCCGATCAGCGCGCTGCCGGACGGCGATTACACCGTGCACCTCGAAGTGGCGGAGGCGGGCGGCCGTGGCGGTTCCTCGACCCTGGGTGGCCCCGACCAATACTTCAGCGGCGGCAGGATCGAGGACGGCAACGTGGCCGTCTACGCCTCGGCGCTGTCGCCCTGGCTGCTGCTGCCGCTGGGCCTGCTGGGCCTGCTGCGCCTGCGTTCGCAGGGTTCAGCATGGGTTCATGGGCAGGCCCGCACACTGGGCACCATGAACCGGAGAGCGTCATGAACACTTTCACCCGTGTCGCCGCCGTCCTTGCCCTCGCGCTGCCGCTGGCCTCGCAGGCCGCGGTCAGGGCCGACCCCGAGCGGCCGGCGGGCGCCCGCGCGTCGGCGCAGGCCTCGGCGAATGCACATTTCAGCGATGGCGAACTGGACCGCTTGCTGGCGCCGGTTGCGCTCTACCCGGACGGCGTGCTGTCGCACGTGCTGGCCGCGGCCACCTATCCGCTGGAAGTCGTCGAGGCGGCGCGCTGGTCGCGAGAGCATCGCGACCTGCGCGGCGAGGAAGCCATGGACGCCGTGGATGAGATGGACTGGGATGCCAGCGTGAAGGCGCTGGTGGCGTTCCCGGAACTGCTCGCGCGCATGGATTCCGACCTGCAGTGGACCCAGGATCTCGGCGATGCGTTCCTGAGCGAGGAAGGCAACGTCATGGATCGCGTGCAATACCTGCGCGACAAGGCTGATGCGTCCGGTCACCTGAAGCAGGTCGAGCACGTGCGCGTGGTGCGCGAGCGCGAGTACATCTACATCGAGCCGGAAGTGGCCGAGGTGTTGTACGTACCGTACTACGATCCGCTGGTCGTCTACGGCGCATGGTGGTGGCCGGCGTACCCGCCGTACCGCTGGGTCTGGTGGGCCGGCCATCCGGTGAGCTACTACTCGTACTACGGTCCGTTCTACTGGGGCATCGGCTTCCACGTCACGCCGAGCTTCTACTTCTGTGCCTTCAACTGGCCGCGCCGCGAAGTCGTGGTCGTGAATCACTACAACGCGAACAACTACTACGGCCACTCGCCGGAACGCTACGAGGGTTCCAGCCGCTGGCAGCACGCGCCTGAGCACCGCCACGGCGTGGCGTACCGCGAGCCCGCGCAGAACGCGCAATGGCACCGCGGTTACGCGCGTCCGGAGCCTGGTGCGGAGTCGCCGCGCGGCGGCCACGGGCGCAGCGATCGTGCGGATGCCGGCGGCGACACCCAGGCACGCCAGCCGCGCCGCGAGTGGACCGTGAACCGTGCGCGCGACAACCGCGAGCACAATCAGTCGCTGCAGGATCGTCCGCGGGACAGCTCGTCGCGTGAACAGCCGCGCCGCGATACCGGCCGCTGGAACTCGACGGCGCAGGAACCGTCCACGCCGCGGGAGCAGCGCCGGGAGCAGCGTCGTGAGGAGAGCAGCGAACCGCGCATGGAGAGCAGCGAACCGCGTACGGAGCGCCGCGATGCGGTGGAACAGGGTTCGCGCCAGGATCGCCCGGTCCAGCGCAGCGAGCGCTCATCGGAGCTGCGCGTCGAACGCACCGAGCCGCGCAGTGAACCCCGCAGCCAGCGTTCCGAGCAGCGCCCTGAACGGACGGAGTCGCGCAGCGAGCGTGCAGAGCCGCGCCGCGAGGACGCGCCGCAGCGCCAGGAGAACCGGCAAGACCAGGAAAGCCGGGCAGGACGCCCGCAACAGAGCCGCCGGCAGCGCCCAGAGCGGTAGGCTGGGCTGACGCCCGCGTACGCGGGCGTCAGCCCAGCAGCGAAGCCCAGCAGCTAACCTGCCGCGGCGGCCACCGGGGTTTGTCGCGCCGCCTCGAGGGCGCCGACCAGTTCCTTCACCTTGTCAGCGGCCATGCCCTCGTTCACGAGCGCCTGGCCCATCTGCTGAAGCAGCTCGCGCCATTCGGCTGAGGGCTGGTGCTCGGGATTGCGCTGTTCGACCTGGTCGAGCAGCAGTTCCATCAGCTTCAGTGCGGCCTTCCACTGCGCGCTCGCGGCGCCATGCTGCAGCAGGCGCTTGGTCAGCAGCGGGCCCCAGGCCTGGTTCAGGAAGCGCAGGGCAGTGGCGGGGATCTCGCGGCCAAACGTGGCCTGCTCGAGCTCGCGCACGACCACGCGCTTGGCCTCGGTGATGACGAAGTCGCGGCGCTGCTGCGCCTGCTGGCGCTGCAGTTCGTAAAAACGCTGGATCTGGGACTGCTGGATCGGGCTCGAGGTCTTCATGGCCTGGCGCACGAATTCCGGCGCGAGGTCGAACTGCACCAGCACCTGCTGCAGGAGCTCGGCCATGCGGCGCGTCTCGGTGTTGCCGGTGACGCGCGAGGTGGCGGACTTCAGGAGCATCTCGTGAATCAGGCTGCCGAGCGGGTGGCTGACCGAGGTGAACAGTGTGTCGTCGGTCAGCGCCGACTTCATCAGCGGGAAGCGCACCGACTCGTGCTGGGGCCGCAACTCCTCGGGCACCATGGCGTCCGAGATCACGATGTTGAGGAAGTGGCCCGCCAGCGAGATGCGCTGCATCGGGATCCAGCTCTGGTCCTCGGTCACGCCCGGCAGCGGCTTGCTGTCAGCCAGTGCCATCAGGTCGGCGGCGAGCAGGCCGTCGGTGTAGCCCGAGCCGTCGGATTTGAGCGCCAGCGCCTGCAGCATCGCCAGGCTGTCGGCGTCCAGCAGCTTCGGGTCGGCCGGCGGCTGCATCGTGGTCGGCGACTGCGACACCTTCGGCGCGACCTTGCGCGGGGCGGGCGCGGGCGTCTCGCCCTTGGCGGCGGCTTCGGCGACGGTGACGCCGATGCGCGTCATCGCCTCGATCAGCGTGCGGTAGAAGCGCTCCAGATCCGGCACCACGATCGAGTCGAATTTCTCCAGCAGCAGGCGGCGCTGGCGCACTGGCCACTTCATGGCGTCGGCGGTTTCCTGCAGCGCGCGGCACAAACCCGCGGGCGCCAGCGCCTTCGGGTAGACCGGCACGTACAGCATCAGGCGCACGCGGTTGAAGCGCGCGTCGAGCTCGGTGACGAGCTTGGAATAACGTTCTTCGGCGCGCAGCTCCACGCCGGCCACGGCGATCGAGTCGTCGCCGCCGGCGGATTCCGCGGCGGCGGGCTTCTGGGCGCCGCCGATCAGTTGCGCATCCACCTGCTGGGCGAAGGCTTCTATCCAGCGCGGCGCATTGGCCGGCAGGGTGCGCGCGAGCTCGGTCAGCGCGCTGCGGTCGACCGGCGCGGCGGCCTTGTTGGAGGCGTCGGCGAGCTGGCCGGGGAGCTGCTGCAGGAAGCGGCCGAGGATGTCGTTGAGGCCCCCGCGGACGGTGGCGCGCAAGTCTTCCGCGGCGGCGGCGCCGAGGCGCTGCAATTGCACGGATGCAGGCTTGTCGGTCCCGGACTGCTGTTCCATCGGCTTGACGCTCACTCGGCTCGTCGCGTGATCGCAACGCCACAGGATGATAGCGGTGTCAGGCGCCCGCCTATGAGACTTCGGTCCAAGGTGTCCTGCAGTCCGACTGGCGGTGTCAGGCCTCCCGAAAGTGTGATCTTGCGCACATTGCCGCCCGGCGTAGAGTGGAGCCATGGGGCTGCAAGGTGTCCTGATCTGGGTTGGGTTGGCCGGCGGGCTCGGGGCCTGCGCGGCGCAGCCCGGCCCGGGCGAATTCGAGGCGCTGCTCCAGGGCGCAACCTTCGCGCCGCGCGAGGTCGCCGCCAGCCCCGAGCAGGTCTTTGCGCTCGACGGCCCCATGCGCGCCTTTCTCGACACCGACGTCGCCGGGCGGGCGCGCACGAAAGGCCAGATCCGCGGCCTTTTCGAGGGCCTGCGCGACACCGTGGAAGTGGGCTACGACACCACGATCACGCGCACTGCCAGTGAGACCTTTGCCGCGCGCTCCGGCAACTGCCTGTCGCTGGTGCTGATGACGGGCGCCTTCGCCAAGGCCCTGCGCGTGCCGGTGCACTACCAGGACGTGTTCGGCGAGGAAACCTGGAGCCGCAGCGAACGCCTTGCGTTCCGCAGCGGCCACGTCAACATCCTCCTCGGCAAGGGCGTCCTCGACCGCGACAACGCCGATCAGGTCATCATCGATTTCCTGCCCTCGCCGGTGCCGGGCCGGCGCAACTCGCGCACGATCGGCGAGGAAACGGTGGTGGCGATGTACCTGAACAACCGCGCTGCCGAGACCCTGAACGACGGCGACCTCGACGCCGCTTACGCCTGGGCGAGCGCCGCCGTGCGCAGCGACCCGGCCTTCAACAGCGCCTACAACACGCTCGGCGTGATCTACCTGCGGCACGGCGATCTCGCGCTGGCCGAGCGCACGCTGCGCCATGCGCTCGCGCGCCGGCCCGACTCCGCCGAGGTGCTTGGCAACCTCGTGTCGGTCGCGGTCGCCGACGGCCGTGGCGCGGATGCCCATGCGCTGCGCGTACAACTCGAGAAGATCGAGCCGTATCCGCCGTTCTATTTCATGGACCAGGGCCTTGCCGCGATGAACCGTGGCGACGACCGCGCCGCATTGGAGCTGTTCGAGAAGGAACTGCGGCGGATGCCCTACGACGATGAAGTGCAATTCGCCGTGGCGGTCGCCAGCCTGAAGCTCGGCGACCTGCGCGATGCGCGCACGCACATGGCGCTGGCGCTGCGGAACAGCACGACGCAGGATCGCCACAACATCTACGCCGCGAAGCTCGCCCACCTCCAGCAGATGCAGCCGAGCCGCTGAGCGGTGCGCGCGGCCGCGCTAAGGTGCCTGGAACAAATCCCGGAATTATTCCTGATGGGCGAGAACAGGATCGCCGCGACCTGGTCGCGGCTGATGGCCGATGTGCGCGTGGACGGCAACGCCGCCTCGCTCGACATTCCGGAACCTTCGCTGTCATCCCCGCGAACGCGGGGATCCAGCGTCTTCGCTAGTCGCTCAGGCGCAGACCGCGCTGCATCGGTGGTCTTGGAGGTGTTGCGCTGTGCGGTGCGCCTCGTTCGAGGGGCCTCACAAGGCGCACCGCATAGCGCAACGCGATCACCGCCACGTCCAGGGCGGCACGTCTGTAGTGACAACGAAGACGTGAGCTTCACGCCCTTCTGTCACTACGGAAGCAGGCAGCGTGATTCGGCAGTGATTGCGCGTGGCGGTCGGAATGTCGCCCGAGCGTAAGTCAAGCGCAGCCGGACCGGAGCCCTCGAAGAGGGCGCTGCGAAGGTGAGCCGAGACATGGCGAGGCGAATCCGAGCAGTGGTCCGGCGAGCCATGAAGCGAGGGCGATATCCGACATCAGCCACGCGCAATGCAGTTTGCCGACGCAGGGCTGCCTGATCCCGAGCGGCAGCGAGGGTGTGCCGCTGGGCTTCGCTTCGCTCAGCCCAGTCTACGGCGGGGTCAGCCCGGCCTACGAGTGCGTCAGTTCGCCGCCGCCGCCGCCGGCGGGGGCTCTTCGCCCGGGATGCCGATGATGTTGTAGCCGGCATCCACGAACAGGACCTCGCCGGTGATGCCGGACGACAGGTCGGAACAAAGGAACGCGGCAGCGTTGCCGACTTCCTCGATGGTGACGTTGCGCTTGAGCGGCGCGGCGCGCTCAGCGGCGGACAGCATGCTGCGGAAGCCCTTGATGCCCGCGGCGGCCAGCGTCTTGATCGGACCGGCGGAGATCGCGTTCACGCGGATGCCTTCGACGCCGAGATCTGCCGCCAGGTAGCGCACGTTGGCCTCGAGGCTGGCCTTGGCCGCGCCCATGACGTTGTACTGGGTCACGGCGCGCTCGGCGCCGAGGTAGGTGAGGGTGAGCAGCGCGCCATGGCGGCCGGCCATCAGCGGCCGCGCGGCCTTGGCCAGCGCCGCGAAGCTGTAGGCCGAGATGTCGTGGGCCAGCGCGAAGCCGGCGCGCGTCACGGTGTCGATGTAGCGGCCGGTCAGCAGTTCGCGTGGCGCGAAACCGATGGAGTGCACCACGATGTCGAGGTGGCCCCAGCGCTGCTTCAGGGTGCCGAAAACCGCGTCGATCTCCTCATCCCGGGTTACGTCGAGCGGCAGCACGATGTCGCTGCCGGTCTCCGTCGCCAGCGCCTCGACGCGCGGCTTGAGCTTGTCACCCTGGTAGGTGAAGGCCAGCTCGGCGCCCTCGCGGTGGAACGCCTCGGCGATGCCGGTGGCGATGGAGCGCTCGCTGGCAACACCGGTGATCAGCGCCTTCTTGCCCGACATGAAGCCCATTAATGCCTCCGAAGCGGGACGGACTTTCAAGTCCGTCCCGGGTTTATGACGTCGGGAAGAAGTTGATCGGGTAGTCGAGCGTGAAGGCGCCGACATCCTTGGCGCCGAAATCCATCAGCAGGATGCGCGCCACGACCTTTTGCTCGAACTCGGGGTTGTGCAGCTCGCTGGAGATCACCTTGCAGGCGGTGACCGTGCCCGAGGGCGCGATGGTCATGCGCACGGTGAGCTTGCCGGACATGTCCGGGTTGGTTCGGGTCTCGCGCACGTACATCGTGTACAGCGCGCCCTTGTTGCGGTCGAACACCAGCTGGATTTCCTCGAGCGTGCGGCCGGCCTTGCCACCGAAGCCGGGCTTCTCGCCGCCGCCGCCGATGCCGCTCTTCACCGAGGTGCCGGAGCGGGTGCCCAGGCCGGTGGTGCTGCCGCGCGCCACCACACCGATCTCGCCGATGCCCTGCGAGCCCTGCGCGGCCTGCGCGGCGAACGAGGGCGCCGCGTTGTTGCTGGTGATGACGTTGCCGGCCAGCGGCTTGCTCACCGTCGGCAGGTTCGATTCGCGCAGGTCGGCGAGGGCGTCGCGAACCAGGTCGAGGCGCTTGTGCGCCCGATCGCGGGCCTTCTCGATCTTCTGTTCCTTGGTCAGCTCCGGCTTCTTGATCTCGGGCTTCTTCTCTTCCTTCTTCTCCTCGACCTTCTTGATCAGCTTGGCGTAGCGCTGCGGGTTGACCAGGTCGGTCTTGAGGATGCCAGTGAGCTCGATGAACGGGATGACGATGCCGAAGATGACGGCCGGCAGGCCGAGCAGCATCAGCAGCCGCTTGAAGCGGCGGTCGCTCTCGCTGGCAATGGTGCCGAAGTCGCCCGACAGGGCGTAGCTGGCGCTCACGGCGTCTTCACTCCCGAGCCCTTGGGCATCACGGCGAAGGACAGCTTGGCGAATTGCGCCGACGAGCAGGTCCACATGATCTTCTTGAGCAGCGTGTACTCGATGCTCTTGTCGGCCAGGATGTTGACCTCGCCGCCGTCGCCACCACCGGCTTGCTGCGAGGCCGTTGGGGGCGCGGTCTGCAGCAGGTACTGCTTGAGCGGCTCGATCACGTCAGGGCTGTTCGGCGCAATGTCGGTGACTTTCATCACGGCCTTGCCGTCCACCAGGATGTCAGCGGCCGTGACGATGATCGAGATGTTCTGGCGCGGCGCCTCCTCGGCCTGCGAGGTCGGCAGGTCCACCTGCTCGGCGCCGACGATCTGCACGGCGGCCGTGTTCACCAGCAGGTAGATGATCAGGATCGTGAAGATGTCGATCATCGATACGAGGTTGATCGAGGTCACCTGGGCGGATTTCTTGGCCCGGCGGATCTTGCGCAGGGCACGGCGCGACATCTTCATTTGGCGGGAGCGCCCAAAGTGGCGGGAGTGGCGGCGGCAGGGGCGGGCGCGTTGGCTGGCAGCAACGCGCCGGGCAGCGCGCCGGCCAGCGGTGCATCACCGATGTTGACGTTGGGGAACAGCGGCACGCCTTCCTTGCCTTCTTCGGTGCCGGCCGGGAACACGCGGGTCACGTCCATGATCTTCACCAGCGACTCGTACTTCACTTTTGGCTCGAGCTGCAGCGTCACCGAATCCTCGTCCGGTTCGGCGCGCTTGATCTGCGCCAGCAGCTCGCCGAGCTGCACGAGGTCATAGTCGTTGCCGGTGAGGTTCTGCAGCACACGCACGGTGCCGTTTCGGTCGGAGACCTCCATGCGTTCCTTGCGCAGCGTCACGGTCAGGTTCAGCGGCGGCTTCTGGTCGGTCGGCACCGGCTGCGAAGGGCCCGGCAGGTTCAGCTGCAGGATCGTGAACTGCTTGAAGATCGTCCCGATCAGCAGGTAGAGGACCAGCGTGGTCAGGATGTCGATCATCGGCACGAGGTTGATCGGCGGCTCGCCCTTGTTGGCGAGCTCGTTGCGCTCCAGCTCGCGGAGCGCGCGCCTGACGGAACGCATCGGGGTCTCAGGCCTTCTCGAGGTTCAGGCTGTTGAGGAACTTCACCGAGGCCATCTCGATCGAGTCCACCAGTTCGCCGGTGCGCGTGGTCAGCCACGAGTGGATCAGCAGCAGCGGCACCGCGGTGATCAGGCCGAACGCCGTGCAGTTCAGGGCTTCCGAGATCGAGGCCGACAGCACGTCGGTCTTCTCGGCGAGGTTCAGGCTGGCGATCGCGGCGAACGCGCGGATCAAGCCGGTGATCGTGCCCAGCAGGCCGACCAGGGTGGCGACGTTGGCGAACACGGCCAGATAGTGCGTGCGCTTCTCGAGCAAGGACGTGACTTCCATCAGCGACTCCTCGATCGCCATCTCGACGTCCGCGTGCCGGCGCGTGTTGCGCGAGTGCGCGAAGCCGTAGGCGATGACCTTGCCCATGGCGCTGTCGGAGGCCTGCGCCAGCTTCTCGGCGCCGACGAAGTCGTGCTTGGTGATCAGCGGCACCATGTCCGCCCACAGGGCGCGGTTCTCGCGGTGCGAGCGGCCCAGGAAGCGCCAGCGCTCGACGGAGATGGCGCCGCCGAGGATCAGCAGCACGGCGATGCCGTACATGAAGATGCCGCCGGCCTGGAAGAAGTGAATGATCGGGTTGAAGAGATCCATCGGATGTTCCTTGGTGGGATCGTTGCGGGAATTCTACGGAGTGGCGCGGCCGGTCTTCGACAGGTGCTCGGACAGGGCGCGATGGTATTCGACCTGACGCTTGAAGACGTCAGGGTCCAGCGGAAGCAGGGCTTCGTCCAGCAGGCGGGCGGGGCGGTCGAGGCCGCCGGCGGCCGCAGAATTGCGCCACGGCGTGATGTAGAGGCCGATCGGCGAATCCTGCTCGCCGATGACGGTCGTGCCCGAGGCGGCCCTGTGCACGCCGTCGGTCGGTTCGCCGGCAGGCTTCGCGCCCGGCCTGGTGCCCGGCTTCGGCGCCGGCGCGGCGATGTCCTCGGTGTTCACCAGCGGCATGTCGTCCACGGCCGGCGACTCGTTCTGGGCGAGCGCGGCGGCTGGCAGCAGCAGCAATGCGATCAGGCAGCTCACATTTTTCATGGCGTGGTGTCCTAGGTCTTCGGCTTGGCCGGCGCTTGTGGCGCGGGCTTGGCGGTTGCCGGCGGGATTGCGGCCGGCGCAGGCGCCAGCGGTGCTGCGGTTATCGCGGGCACCGGCACGAGCGCCTGCATCTCGGCGATCCAGACCGTGGTGCGAAGGTCCTTCCTGCCGCTCAGCGTTTCGTACTGGCGGTAGGCGGCGAGGGCGTCGGCGGGCCGCTTCAGGAACTGGTCGTAAAGAATCGCAAGGTTGAATTGCGCGGGAGCATAGCCGGGATCGATGGCCAAGGCCTGCTTGTAGGCAGCCTCGGCGCGCGGCAGGTCGTTGCTCTCGCGCGCGATCAGGCCGAGCCAGTTCTGCGCGAGCGCGACCTTCGGGTTGATCGACAGCGCCTTGTTGAACGCGGCGATCGCCTCGGCGCGGCGGTTGGTGCGCGCGTAGACGATGCCGAGGTTCACCTGCGGGCCGGCCAGCTGCGCGTTGGCCCTGGCCGCGGCGGCCAGGATCGGTTCGGCGACGGTCCACTGCTTGCCTTTCAGCGCGGTGAGCGCATCGGCGTAGGTCACCGGCGCCGGCGGCGCAGCCTCGGCCTCAGCCGGTGTGGCGGCGGCAGCGGCCCCCTGGGTCTGGCTCGTGGCCTTGAAGTTGATCGTGGCGCTGGCGGAAGGGCCATCGCCGTCGTAGACGTCGGCGGCCTGCTCGCGCTTGCCGTACTTGCCGGGCGCCATCTCGTTGAGCGCCTGCAGGCTCTTCGAGACCCACTCGGTATAGGTGCCCTGCGTCTGCAGCAGCTGCAGGTTGGACTCGTGCCACTGGATGGCCTTCTCCTCGATCGGGAAGGATTGCTCCTCCAGCAACAGGTCGTACTGCTCGCGCTCCAGCGACGACATCTTGCCCGGGCGCGGCGAACCGAGCAGCGCCTTGCTGAAGTTCTGGTACAGCACGCCGGTCTGGTAGGTGGCGGCGGTCGTGACGTCGGCGAAGCCGTAGTCCGAGGCACGCGCCAGCGAGGCGACCGCGGCTTCCAAAGCGTTCTTCTTGGCCGGCACGCTCGTCTTCAGCGGCAGCTTGAGCTCGACCTTCGCCGCGCGGGCGGCCTCGGCCTGCGCCGCCTCGAGCACGGCTTGCGCCGCCAGCTGGTGGCTGCGCGGCGTGTTGTTCTTGCCGGCGGCGGTGTCCGCCGCGATGATTTCCGCCTGCCAGCGCGCGTGCGAGGTGGTTTCGCCGCGGGCCTGCGAGAAATCCGCCAGCTTCTTCAGCGCCTCGACCCGGCGATCGAAGGGCTGCGGGTAGTCCTTCACGTACTTCTCGTACGTCGCGTAGGCGCTGGCATCCCTGGCCTGGTCGAGCAGGCTCACGGCGAGCCAGGCGGCGTCCGCACGGGTCTGCTCGGATTCGCTGGCGCGCGAGGCGATCCGCTTGAGTGCCTCGGCGCTGTCCTTCGGCCGGCCGGCGTTCTGGTAGACCACCGACAGCTTCTTGTCGATGTCCGGCAGCTGCGCGCTGGCCGGGTTGCGCGTGCGGAAACCCTCGAGCACGGCGATGGCGGCCGTCCAGTCCTGCGCCGCGATCAGCATCGCGCTGGCGTCGTAGTCGGCGGTGGCACGGATGCTGGCGTCGGGCACCGCGGCGCCCACGCGCAGGAACGCGGCGGCCGCGCCCCTGGAATCCCTGGCTTCGCGCGCCGCTTCACCCTGCTTGTAGATCGAGGAGGCGAGGCGCTCGTTCAGCGCCTTGCGGTCGGCGGCGTCGGCGGCGGTCAGCTTCAGCAGTTCGGTGTAGGCGGCTTCCGCCGCCGGATAGCGCTTGAGGCTGAAATTGGCGTCGGAGGTCACGCTCCACGCCGTGCGGCGCAGCGCCTCCGGCGCGGGCGGATTCACCTTGAGCACGCGGTCGGCGGTCTTGATCGCGTCGTCCCACTGGCCGAGCACGTACTGGTCTTCGCCAGCGCGCATCAGCGCCGCGAGCGCCTGCGGGTGCTGCGGATACTTGTCCGCGAGCGTGAGGCCCGCCTGCACGGAACTCTTCAGCGCGGCGGGTTTCTGCGCCTCGGGCACTTCGGTGGCGCGCTTCTGGTAGGCGAGCAGTGCGGCGTAGGCGGCGTCCGCGGCCTTCTCGTACGCCGGGGAATCCGTGACGACGCGGGCGTACTCGTCGGCGGCGGTCAGCGTGTTGCCCGAATCGAACAGCGCTTCGGCGCGCAGGAAGCGCAGCTCGGCGGCTTTGGGATCCTGCGGGAACAGCTCGAGCAGCCGGCCGTAGTGCGCGGTTGCGGCCTCGAAGTCGGCCTTGATCGCGGCCGGCGCCTGGTGGCCGGAGGGCAGCGCGGGCTTGCCGTCCTTGTCCACCGCGTTTGGCGGCGGCGCCTCGGCGCGCGACTTCTGCGCGCGGGCCTGGTAGAAGCGGGCGAGGTCCTCGAGGTGCTTGCGCAGGTCGGCCATCACCTCGGCCGTCGGCAGCTTGCCGGCCCAGTACGGCGAGCTCGGGTCGAAGTGCTTCGCGTATTTTTCCTTGTAGGAGACGACCGGCTCGATGAAGCCGCCGAGGTCCTGCGCCGCGATCGCCCGCGTCAGGAACATCGGCGCCAGCTCGTGCTTCGGGTGCAGCTTCACGAACGACTCGAAGGTGCTGGCCGAGTCGGTGTAGCGCTTCTTCTCGAGCAGGTGGTCGCCCAGCGCGAGGTAGACCAGCGCGGCGTACGGCGGCTCGCCGTGCGCGGCGAAGTACTTGTTGGCGGCGTCGCCGCCGCCGATTTGCGCGAACGACAGCGACACGACGCGCAGCGCGTCCTTCGACATGTCCTTCTTGCCCTTGGCCACGGCGTCGAGCGCGCTCTTGAAGTCCACCAGCTCGCCGGGCGGCAGCTCGCGCGACAGGATCGTCAGGAACACGCCGATGGCCGACTCGAAGCTCGACTGGCGGTATTCCGACCAGCCGTACTTGTACTGCGCCGACTGGTAGAAGGGCGTCGCCTCGCCGAGCTCGAGCACCTGGCGGTACTCGGCCGAGGCCTCGTCGAACGCCTGCAGCTTGAACAGCAGTTCGGCGCGGCGGAAGCGCGCGTCGTCGATGTAGCTGGAATGCGGGTATTGCTGCGTGAGCTTCTGCAGCGTGGCTTCCGCCTTGCCGTTGTCGCCGATGTTCTGGTAGGCGCGGGCCAGCTGGTACAGCACGCGGTCGTTGTTGGGCGAATTCGGCTGCTCGGTCAGCACCGTGTTGTAGAGCGCGATGGACTTGCGCTGGCGCGCGTCGCTTTCCTTGAGGTTGGCGCCGCCGCTGGCCTCGTCGATCTCGAGCTGCAGGTCGGCGAGCCGGCGCATGGTCTCGGCGCGGCTGGCGGGATCCTGCGGCAGGTCCAGCAGTTTTTCGTAGTTCTCGAGCGCGCGGCTCGGATCCGGCGCGACCTCGGCGGATTCGACCACGGGCAGGGCGGCCTGCGGCGGCGCATCCTGGGGCGCTACGATCTCCTGGATCTGCGTGCCCTCGTCAATGCCCTTGTGGGCGCAGGCGCCGAGCAGCAGCGCCGCGGGAAGAAGCCACCAGCGCTTCATTTGCCGCTCTTGAGCTGGCGGTCGTAGATGCGCGCGACCGAGAAGCGGGCCTCGGTGAGGTAGCGCTCGATGACCGCCTTCTGGCCGGCGAGTTCCTTGACCGAGACGTTCTCGAGCAGGTCGGACTGCGCGCTGCCGGCTGCGGCGATGCGCGGCTTCAGTGCGTCGAGGCGCGCGCGCAGCGGCTTGAGCTTCTCGACCGTGCCCTCGAACTTTGCCGGCACGCCGAGCGTGGCCAGCGGGAACGGCATCGTCGAGGCGACCTGCAGGGGGGCGTCATAGGCGCCGGGCGCGCCAAGGCGATGCTCCATCGACAGCCACACCGGCATGCCTTCCCACGCCGGATGCCAGCCTTCGCGCGCGCTCTTGAGCTCGCGCGACAGCGAGGAGCCGCTCATCGAGCCGGGCGAGGCCAGTGCCTCGAGGCGCGACTTCCAGGCGTCGATGTTGCGCGCGAGCAGGCGCGCGTCGCGGTAGTTCTTGATGGACTCCTGGAAGCGGTGCTCGGCCAGCAGCGACTGCAGGAAGTAGGTCTCGGGGGCGTCGGGGAGGTCGCGCAGGCGCCAGGTCCAGCCGCGCTCGGAGTCCACGTCGCGGCGCACGATCGTCTCGACCATGCGGCCGCCCTTGATCGATTTCATCGCGTCGTCCATGCGCTTGCGTGCGGTCTCGAGCGCGGCGATGGCGTCGACGTAGCGCGACAGCGATTCTTCGTACGCGTTCAGGCGGTCGAGCGCCCACGGGATGCCGAGCAGGCCTTCCTGCACGGCGGGGTCCATGAAGTCGCGCTTGGCCAGCTCGACCCAGGGCACCAGCGCGCGGCGCAGGCCGTCCTGCTCCTCCAGCGAAAGGCCTGCCACGGGCTTGGCGACCGGCACGCCTGCGCGCGCGCCGGCCTTCGGGTCCACGTAGCCGGGGCGCAGTAACGTGCCGAGCGAGTCGGCGCTGTTCTTGCCCTCGGATTCCTCGGGAATCGCGTCCTTGGCGGCGGTGGCCGGCGCGATTTCCGCCCAGCCGAGGCCGAGCAGCGCGCGGTTCGAGAAAGGTCCCGAGGTGCGGATGCGGCCGAACACGGTGCGCGCGTTCTTGCCTTCCTGCGCCTGCAGGTACTGGTAGCCCAGCGTGAGGTTGGCCTTGTCGCGCAGCACCAGCATGTCGAGCGTGCTGACGTCCATCGTGCCGACGAGGTTCAGCTGCTTGCGGCCTTCGGAGGCGCGGCCGTCCTTGAACAGTGCGACGGCGAGGTTGTAGCGCAGCACCGGCGGCAGGTCGTCATCGGACCGGCCCTTGCCGGTCAGCATGTCGATGGCTTCGGTGTAGCGCTCCTGCGCCAGCAGCACGCCGGTCATGAGCAGGCGCCAGTCGTCCGAGGACGGCATCTGCGGACGCAGGCGGTTGAGGCTGTCGAGGGCGGGGTTCAGGTAACCGCGCTGGTACTGGAACTTCACCAGCTCCAGGCTCGCGCGCGCGACCGTGGCGGCGTCGCCGCTGCTGGCCACGACCTGCAGGTAGGTCTGCTCGGCGCGGCTTTCCATGCCGAAGCCGAGGTAGCACTCGGCCTGCAGCATGCGGAACGACGCCGGCAGCGTGGCCGGGTCAGCCGCGTTCTGCTCGATCTCGAGCAGTTCGGTCAGCGCCGAGAGATAGCGGCCATCGTTCTTGAGGAACAGCGCGGCGCGGTAGCGCGGATCGTTGGCGCCGCCCAGCGAGGCGTCGGCGATCGCGTCGATTTTCTGCGGCTGGGTCATCGCGACGCTGCGGCCCGGGCGCTTCTTGGACTCGAGGCGCGCGACTTCCGACAGGCCCGGCTTGTCGAGGCGCGTGTTGCGCGACACCGGCAGCACCAGGTCCAGGTCGGTGAGGCCCTTCTCGAACAGCGTCTCGACCTTGCCCTTGACGGGGGGCTCGTTGGCGCGCGCGTCGAAGAAGTGACCGGTGAACTCCGCCTGCAGGCGATAGGTGCCGGGATCGAGCTTCTTGCGCAGCAGGCGCTGCCAGCCATCATCCTTCAGCAGCGCAAGTGCCTCGGAATCCGAATAGACGTGGACGATCGGCTCGTCCTCGTTGATGCGCACCGTGATCTGGTCCAGCACGAAGCCGCCGACCTTCACGCTGACGTAAAGGCTCGTCATGGACTCGTCGGGATAGAGCAGGGACTGCTCGACGCCGTCGAGGTCCGCGTTCAGGCGCAGGGTCTCGTCCTTGAGCGCCTGCAGGCCGGTGTCGAGCTGCACCGGGGTCGGCGCGGCCAGCGGCGAGGTGGCCGCGGCAGCCGCGCCCGTGAGCGCAGCGATGAACAAAGCCGCGCCAATCCGCGCAGCTCCCCAAGTTTTCATGAGTTCGACACGTGGTAAATCCGTAGGACGCGAAGTTTAGGGTTTATGCCCCGCGTTGTCTAAGAAATCGCTTGGGAAATTCGAATCAGTCCGCGGGTGCCCGGAAGCCATCCTTCCATCGCCGCAACGCAGCGAACACCTTGATTTCACTCGAAAGGGCCTCACCCGCCTGTTTTTGCGCCGCAGCCAGAACTGATGGATCGGTCAGGCGCAGGAACGGGTTTATGTTTTTCTCGTGGCCGATGCTCGACGGCAGGCTCGGCGCGCCGTGTTCGCGCAGGCGCTTCACGCGCTGCGTTTCGGCCGCCAGCACTGCGCTGGCGGGTTCCACGGCGCGGGCGAAGGCCAGGTTCGACAGCGTGTACTCGTGCGTGCAGTAGACCTGCGTTTCGGGCGGGAGCGCGGCCAGCCTCGAGAGCGACGCGTGCATCTGCTCCGGCGTGCCCTCGAACAGCCGGCCGCAGCCCGCCGAGAACAGCGTGTCGCCGCACAGCGTGAAACCGGGGCCGAGGTAGGCGATGTGGCCCAGCGTGTGGCCCGGCACTTCCCAGACGTCCAGCTCGAGGCCCAGTTCCGGCAACGACACGCGATCGGCCTCGCGCAGGCTCACGCTCAGCGGCTTGATCGTGCGCGCCTCGGCGGCGGGCCCATACACCGGGATGCCGGGAAATTCCTGGAGCAACCGTACCAGCCCACCAATGTGGTCCGCGTGGTGGTGCGTGACGAGGATGGCGCAGAGTGAAAGCCCGCGCGCCGCAAGCTCGCGCAGCACCGGCGCGGCGTCGCCCGGATCCACGATCGCGGCGTGCCGGCCGCGCTGCAGCAGCCACAGATAGTTGTCCGTGAAGGCGGGGATAGGGCTGATCTGCAGCGAGTCCATGCGGCTATCATGGCCCAATGAAAAACGCCTCGCGGCGCCTCGGCGGCGCGCCGTTCAACCGCTACACGCTGGAGCTGTGGCTGCGCTCGCCGCGCGGCCGGCGCCTGCTGGCGCTGGAGGGGCGCGAGCTCAAGCGCGTGCTGCCCGACCTGTTCGGCCGTCACGTGCTGCAGGTTGGCAACTGGGGCCGCGGCGAGCAGCTGCTCGAGGCCAGCGAGATGCTGCACCGGGCTGTGTTCGGCACGGTGGCCGGCCTCGGCGAGCAGGCGGTTGCGGCGCCGGAGCGGCTGCCGGTGGCCGAGCGCAGCGTGGATGCGGTGGTGCTGCCGCACAGCCTGGAATTCTCGCCTTCGCCGTACTCGGTGCTGCGTGAGGCCAACCGCATCCTGTCGGACCGCGGGCGCCTGATCGTGCTGGGCTTTTCGCCGTGGAGCGCCTGGGCCTGGCGCCAGCGCCTGGGCCTGCGCTATCGCGCGTTCCCGCCGGGCGCGCGCTACGTCAGCGTCGGCCGGCTGTCGGACTGGCTCGACCTGCTTGATTTTGAAGTCACGGAAGTGCGCCGTTACGGCGTCAGCTATCCGTGGCCCGAGGGTTACTTGCTGGTCGCCAAGAAGCGTGTGATCCCGATGACCTTGCTGGGCCGCCCGCAGCGCGCCGCGGTGCGGGCCATCCTCGGTGGGGTCACGCTGCCGGGCGCGCACAACACCCGCAGCCCGCAGTGAAGGCGCCCGTGGTGAAGACAGTGGTCATCTACACCGACGGCGCCTGCCGCGGCAATCCCGGCCGGGGTGGCTGGGGCGCGGTGCTGCGCTACAACGGCCACGAAAAAAAACTGCGCGGCGGCGAGCTGCAGACGACCAACAACCGCATGGAGCTGATGGCGGCGATCCAGGCGCTCGAATCGCTGACCGAGGCCTGCGCCATCGAGCTGTACACCGATTCGAACTACGTGCGCCAAGGCCTCAACGAGTGGCTGCCGACCTGGCGCAAGCGCAACTGGCAGACCGCCGACAAGAAGCCGGTGAAGAACCAGGACCTCTGGCAACGGCTCGAGGCGGCCGCCGCGCGACACAAGATTGCCTGGCATTGGGTGAAGGGCCACAGCGGCGATCCGGGCAACGAGCTCGCCGATGCGCTGGCGAACGAAGGCGTCGAATCGGTCCTCGCGCTCCTGTGCGGCACCGCGGCTTTGCGCGAGGGCTGATTTCGTGGATCGGCAGATCGTCCTCGACACTGAAACCACCGGCCTCGAGCAGGACCAGGGCCATCGCATCATCGAGATCGGTTGCGTCACGCTGGAGAACCGCCGGATCAGCGGCAGCGAGTTTCACCATTACCTGAATCCGGACCGCGACATCGACGCCCGCGCGACCGAGGTGCACGGCCTTACCCGGGAGTTCCTGGCCGAGAAGCAGCGCTTCGGCGACATCGCGCCGCTGCTGATCGCGTTCCTGCGTGACGCCGAAGTGATCATCCACAACGCGGAGTTCGACGTCGGCTTCCTCGATGCCGAGCTGGCGCGTGCCGGCTTCAAGGAGCGGATCGGCAGGATCTGCACGGTCACCGATTCCTGGGAACTGGCGCGCCGCCTGCACCCGGGACAGAAGAACGGGCTCGACGCGCTGTGCAAGCGCTACGGCGTGGACAACTCCGCGCGCGACCTGCACGGCGCGCGCCTCGATGCGCGCCTGCTGGCCGACGTCTACCTGGCGATGACGGGCGGGCAGGGCGCGCTGACGCTCGAACGCGCCGAGGTCCCGGCGGCGGCCCGCAGGGTGGCGGGCGCGCTGCCGGAAGTCAGTGGCCCGCTGGTCGTCATCACGGCCAGTGCAGAAGAACTTTCGGCGCATCACGAGCGCCTGCAAGCCATTGCCAAAAAAGCGGGCCGGCTCCTCTGGGACGCCGAGCTCGCGGTTTGAACCCGGAGGGAGACCGATGTTGAACCTTGCGTTCCAGAAGCTGACCGGTGGCGTGCTGTGCACCTACCGGGGCTTCGGCAAGCCGGCGCTCATCGTCAACACAGCCTCGGCCTGCGGCTACACCCCGCAATACGCCGCGCTGCAGAAGCTGCACGAGACCTACAGCCCCCGCGGGCTCGTCGTGCTCGGCGTGCCCTGCAACGACTTCGGCGAGCAGGAGCCCGGCTCGCCGGCGGAGATCGGCACGTTCTGCAGCGCGCACTTCGGCGTGACTTTCCCGCTGTCGGAAAAGGTGTCCATCACGGCCACGCCGCGCCACGCGTTCTATGAATCGGTGCAGCAGGTGGCCGGCGAGGATGCGCTGCCGCGCTGGAATTTCCACAAGTACCTGATCGGGCGCACCGGCGGCTTGCTCGGCAGCTGGCCCTCGAAAGTCTCGCCGCTGTCGAAGGAAATCGCCGACGCCATCGAAGCGGCGTTGTGAAGAAACTCGGGGCCGTCGCGCTGCTGGGAGCCTCGCTCGCCGCCTGCCACCCCGAGGCGCCGCCGCCGGCGGTGCCGAAAGTCGCGCCGAGCGCGCTGCTCGCCGAGCACGGCAAGGAGTTTCGCCGCGAGCTGATCAAGGTCACCGATGGCATCCACGTCGCGGTCGGCTATGGCATCGCCAACTCGATCCTGGTCGAAGGCAAGGACGGGTTCATCGTGGTGGACACGATGGAGTCGAAGGAAGAGGGCGCCGAGGTCAACGCCGAGTTCCGCAAGATCGTCGGGACCAAGCCGCTGAAGGCGATTGTCTACACGCACAACCACCCGGACCATACCTTCGGCGCGGCGGGCTACGTGCAGCCTGGCGAGACGCCGGTGATCTACGCGCAGGAGAAGGTCAACGAGGCGCTCGATGCGCTGATCACGGAAGTGCGGCCGGTCATCAACCGCCGCAGCCTGCGCATGTATGGCTTCTGGCTTGACGGCGACGCGCTCGGCAACGTCGGCGTCGGCCCGTTCCTCGGGATAAAGGCGGACAGCACGCTGTCCATCCTGCGGCCGACGAAGACCTTCCGCGACACGCTGGAAGACACGGTCGCCGGCGTGCACTTCGAATTGCATTCCGCGCCGGGCGAGACCGACGACACGCTGTTCATGTGGATCCCCGACAAGAAGGTGCTGCTGCCCGGCGACAACTTCTACAAGGCCTTCCCGAACCTGTACACGATCCGCGGCACCCCGTACCGCAACCCGCGCCGGTGGGCCGACAGCCTCGACCAGATCCGTGCGATCAGGCCGGAGTTCCTGGTGCCGGGCCATTCGCGCCCGCTCACTGGCGCCGACACGATTTACGCCGCGCTGACCGACTACCGCGATGCGATCCGCTACGTCTATGACCAGACCGTGCGCGGCATGAACCGCGGGCTCACGCCGGACGAACTGGCCGAACAGATCAAGCTGCCCGCGCACCTGGCGAGCTCGCCGAACCTGCAGGAGTTCTACGGCAAGCCGAGCTGGTCGGCGCGGATGATCTTCGACGGCAGCGTCGGCTGGTTCGACGGCAACCCGGCGCGGCTGCAGCCGCTGGGTCCGCTGGAGGAGGCGAAGCATTTTGCCGCGCTCGCGGGTGGCGAAGACGCGCTCATGAAGAAGCTCGATGAGGCCGTCGCGCTGCAGGACTGGCAGTGGGTGCTCGAGGTCAGCGATCGCCTCTTGCGCCTGCGCCCGGACGATGTGGCGGTGAAAGAGGCGCGCGTGAAGGCGCTGACGGCGCGCGGCGAGGCGGAATCCAACCCGAACGCGCGGCATTACTACCTGATGAGCGCGATCGAACTGCGCGACAGCCGCAAGCTGCCGGAGCAGGTCGCCAAGCCCACGCCGGAAATGCTGGCGCAGATGCCGCTCACGGCGTTCTTCACCGGCATGTCGGTGAGCCTCGATCCGATCGCGGCCGCCGACGTGAACCAGCGCGTGGCCTTCGAGTTCACCGACGTGAAGGAGAGCTACACCTATATCGTGCGGCGCGGTGTTTCCGAGCTGCGGCCCGGCATTGCCGGGGACGCCGACCTCCACGTGCGCGTTACTGCGCAGGTCTTCAAGGAAATGCTCTCGAAGCTGCGCAATCCGGCGGTGTCCATCGCCAGGGACTTCGAGGTCGTGAAGGGCAACAAGCTGGGCTTCATTTCGTTCATGAAGCTGTTCCGGTCGCCTGAGTAGGCTGGGCTGACCCCGCCGTAGGCTGGGCTGAGCGTAGCGAAGCCCAGCGGCACGCCTTCGCTGCGCTCGGGAATCAGGCAGCCCTGCGTCGGCAAGCTGCATTGCGCGTGGCTGATGTCGGATATCGCCCTCGCTTCATGGCTCGCCGGACCGCTG
>JAYUGN010000327.1:0-8678 GCA_043767605.1 Gammaproteobacteria bacterium | reverse complement strand
GGTAGAGCGCCGGCAGTTTCTCGCCGAAAATCTTGATGGCGATCTGCGAACGAACGCCAGACTGCACTTCGTCCATGCGGTGGGCGATAAACTGGCCGACGTTGAACACGGTGCCGGGGATTTCCGCGAGGTCACCGCGAATGTGCTCCAGCAACTGATCCGCCGACATGCTGGCGTCCTTGGCGAAATCAATGCGCACGTCAAATTCGCTGAAGTTGGGCGGTTGCGCGTCTTCATCCAGTTCGCTGCGGCCCGCGCGCTGGTCGATCGAAACCACCTGCGGATACTTGAGCAAGTCTTCGCGCACCAGCGACCCCAGACGCATGGACTCGTCCAGGGACGTGCCCGGCAGGGTGGTCATGGCGATGATGAAGTTGCCTTCCTTGAACTCGGGCAGGAAGGACAAACCGAAGAACGGCAACAGCGTCAGGGCGCCCAGCAACGCGGCGGCGGAAATCCCCATGACCCACCAGAACCGGTTCAGCGCCAACCTGAGCACCCGGCTGAAGTGCCGTTTTAGCCAGAGCACGAAGCGGGTTTCCTGCTCCTCACCGTGACCCTGGGCGGCCTGTGCGCTCCCGGCGTGGCCCGCCTGATCGTCCTGTGCGCGCAGCACCACCCCCACGTCTTTGTGTTTTTCTTCGCGCCGCGCCAGCAGCAGGTAGCACAGTGCCGGCACCATCGTCACCGCCACCACCAGCGAGGCGCTGACCGAAGCGATGTAGGAAACCCCGAGCGGACTGAAGATGCGCCCGGCCAGGTCCCCCAGGAAGAAGATCGGCACGAAAATCAGGACGATGATCAGCGTCGCGTAGACCACGGAGTTGGTGATTTCGCGCACCGCGTCGAACACCACGATCAGGGCGCCCTGTGGCGTGTCCAAAGCGCGGTTGAGCCGCAGGCGCCGCACGACGTTTTCGACCGTGATGATGCCGTTGTCCACCACCTCGCCAATGGCAATGGCGAGGCCGCCCAGGGTCATGGAGTTGATGCCGACGCCCAGTGCCTGCATCACCAGGATGCCGCCCACAAAAGAGACCGGCATGGACAGGAAGGTGATGAAGGAAGCGCGCCAGTTCATCAGGAACAGGAACAGCACCGCGATCACGATCAGCGCGCCTTCCAGCAGCGCGACATTCAGGTTGTGCACCGCCGCTTCGATGAAATTGGCCTGGCGGAACACCTGCGTGTCCATGCTCACACCGGCGGGCAAGGTCTTCCTGATCGTCTCCAGCGCCGCCTCGACCTTGTACGTCGTGGTGAGCGTGTCGGCCCCGTAGGCCTTGGACACCGTTCCGATGACCGCATATTTGTCGGCGAATGCGCCGTCGCCACGCTTGATCTCGCCGCCGAATCCCACCTCCGCGACATTGGCGATGGTGATCGGTACGCCACCCCGGAGCACGATGACCGTGTTCTTGATGTCGTCCAGCGAAGTGATGCGGCCCACACCGCTGACGATCAGTTCCTGCCCGGGTTTTTGCAGGAACGCGCCCGGCACGTTGGTGTTGGCGTTTTGCAGGGCCTGCCGCACTTCTTCGAGGGTGACGCGGTAAGCCTGCAGACGCAGCGGGTCCAGGCGCACCTGGTACTGCTTGACCTCGCCGCCGGTAGAGACGACGGACGCAATGCCGCCCAGCGACAGGACGCGGGGGCGAATCTCCCAGTCGGACAAGGTCCGCAGTTCTTCCGGCGACAGTGTGTCGCTGACCAGCGCGTATTTCACCAGCCAGCCCACGGCCGAAGTGACCGGCAACATCACCGGCGGCCTGGCGGTGCTGGGCAGGCGCCCGAGAACATTTTGCAAGCGCTCGTTGATGAGCTGGCGGTCCAGGTAGATGTCGGTGTTCGCCGCGAATACCACGGTGATGGTGGAAAGTCCCACGGAGGTTTTGGAGCGCACCGCCGTGACGCCGGGCGAGCCGTTGATCGCACTCTCCAGCGGATAGGTGATGAGCGATTCGACGTCCTGCGGCGCCATGCCCGGCGCTTCGGTCTGGATCACCACCTGCGGCGGCGCGAACTCGGGGAATACGTCCACCGACATCCGTTGCAGCGTGAACACGCCGGCGATGAACAGGACGATGGTGAGCGCCAGCACAATCAGGCGGTTGTGCAGGGCCCAGGCGATCAGTCGGTTGAACATGGCTATTCCGCCGCCGTCATCTTTCCGCCGGTGAGCCAGAGCGTGTAGATCTGCCGGTTGCCCTGCGTCACCACTTCATCGCCGGGGACCAGCCCCTCGGTGACCTCGGTGTACGCAACGTCGCTGGCGCCCGTCGTGATCTCGACCCGGTCGAATTTCCCGTTCTGGTGGACGAATACAAACTTCTCGCCGTTGGCCTCGATGATGGCGGCGTTGGGGATGGCGAGCGCTGCGTCGTTTTGCTTGAGGACGATGCTTGCCCTGGCGAACATGTTTGGCTTCAGCAGGCCCTTTGGATTGGCCAGCCGCACCCAGACTTCCACCGTGCGGCTCAGCGGATCCAGCGTCGGGCCCACCAGAACGACCTTCCCGGAAAAAGTCTGGTCCGGATAGCTCAGCGCCTGCACGTGCGCGTTCTGGCCTGGCCGCACCTTGCCGAGGTCCTCTTCATAGACCCGCGCCACGACATTGACCTGGGTGCGGTCGCTGATCCGGTAAAGCACCGTCGTCGGCTCAACCGATTGGCCAATGGTCACGTTGAGTACGTCCACGACTCCGGTCATGGGGGCAAGGACCTCCACACTCGGCGGCGGATCACCGACCAGACGCGACTGCACCCGGCCCAGCCGCTGACCTGCTGTGACCTTGTCGCCCAGATTGGCGTACAGCGCTTTCACCTGTCCGCTGATGCGGGTGCTCACGTCCGCCTGACGGCCCGGCAGCAATCGCACTTCGCCATTCAGGTTCAACAGCTCTGAAAGCGGACGCAGATCGGCCGGGACCTGTTGCAGGTTTATGGCCTTTTGCTGGGTCTCGCTCAGCTCCACCGGCCCCTTGGCGCCTTCGCCGACTTCGATTGCGCCGCCGTGCGCAGAAAGTGCGGAGGTGCAAGTGAGCCCGGCCACGGCAAAAAGCAGCTTGAGTGAATTCATTTCAGTGTTCCTTCTTGTCGTTGTCCGCAGCCGGGCCGGAGGACGCGGACGCGACGTACTCTCCGGAGGCGGTCCGCAAGCGCACCAGGGCCTGGAGATACTGATCGAGGGTGTTCAGGTAAGCCGTGTTCAGGTCTGCCAACTGACGTTGGGCCTGGACCACTTCGAGCACCGACACCAGCCCCTCGCCATAGCCTTTCTGGGCGAGTTGCACGTTGCGCTCGCTGACCGGCAGCAACTCCTGACGGTACTGATTCACGGATTGCTGGAGATTCGCGGCTTCGGTGTGGGCGCTGGCGATCTCGCCGGCGATGCCGAGACGCAAAGCGTCAATGCGCGCCTTGGCCTGCCCGGCGGAGGCTTCCGCTTCCGCGATCAGGCCCTGGTTCCGGTTGAACACGGGCAGCGGGATGGACAGGCTGAGACCGAGCGCGCGATCGCTGCCTTGCGGCGGCGCACCCTCGATCGCAAGCCGGTCTTGTTCCAGGCCCAGGCCGAGACTCCAGTCTTCCCAACGCTGCGCCTTGGCGAGCGCCTTCTCGGCCTGCGCACGGTCTGCGCCCAGCAGCGCGCTGCGCAGATCGGGCCGGGATCGGAAGGCTTGGGCTTGCAGTTGTTCTCGACTCGGGAGGGTTTCGGCTTCCGGCATGGGCTCATCGACCGACAGGGCTGCTGACGCGGGCCTGCCGATGAGCGTGTTCAGGGCGACCCGCAGCGACTGGCCCTGGCTTAGCAGGAGGGCGCGTTCCTGGGACAGGCGCTGGAGGTCGAGTTGAACCGTGTTGACGTCCAGTTCCGATACTTCCGCCGCCTTCAAACGGTCGCGGGTCGCCTTGGCGAGTTTTTCCTCGATGCCGATCAGTTTGTCGCGAGACTGAATCTGTCGATCAATGACGAGCAGCCGGTAGACATTGGCGGCGACATCGCCCGCGAGCTTGCGCTCCGCCTCCTCCACTTCAGCCTGGGCCAGGGCCACGTCTACGCGGGCGACATCCTTCTGGCGCAGGATGCGGCCGGCGATCGGGAACTGCTGGCTGACCGCCGCCGAACGGCTGTACTCCCCTTCGTTCTTGAACGCGGAATCGCTGCGCCCGGACAGGTCAAGGCGGGGATTCGGCAGCAACCCGGCCTGGATCAGACGCGCACGGCCGATGTCGACGGCGTACCGGGCGGCCTGCAAGTCCTTGTTGTCGCGCTGCGCAATATCGACGAGCTGTCGCAGATTGAAAGCGGTGGCATCGCCGGCAGCGGCAGCCGCAGCGGCGACTGCAAGGCCGAACGACCCCGCAAAGAGAAGGCGCAATTGCATCGGGAAAAAGCTCCACGCTTGGATTCAGACTTGACCGGCATGCGGTGCGGACCCTGAGGTCCGGCCACGCGGGCTGGCGCCCGCGATCAGCTGCGGTCAGCGGGGGGAGCTTGAGGCCAGACTTTCGTGAATTGAGGCCAGGATCGGCGCGGCGGGGCCGGACCGTGCGACAGCAGATTTGCCGCATCTTCTCCGGCCGCGGTAACGACGACCTTGAATCCATCAACGGGTAAAGCCGCGTAGTCCGGTGCGGAGGTGTGATCGAGCAGGCTGTTCAGTGAACCGACCGCGGTATCCAACTGACCCAGGATGTCGCAGCAGGCATCGGAATCATCGTTGTCGTGATTATCGCCGCGGCCATGGTGATGTTCGTGGCCGTGCGCTGCCGTGCCCGACGAATGATCCGCACTGGAAACCGACCGATGCGCTGGCCCGGGCACCGGGCAAACCAGTGAACTGGCCACCCAAGCCAGTGAAATCAGGAGGGCGATGGTTTTCCTTTTCACGGCATCCACAATAACAAAAGTGGCGCCGTCGGGCTTGAGGCCGCGCGCGAGCCTCATCCAGTCCCAGTCCCAGGCCTAGGCCGCGCGCTGTTCCAGCATCGCCACCGCCGGCAGGGTCTTGCCCTCGAGGAACTCGAGGAAGGCGCCGCCGCCGGTGGAGATGTAGTTGATCTTGCTGCCGACGTGGAACTTCTCGATCGCCGCCAGCGTATCGCCACCGCCCGCCAGCGAATAGCCGGCGGAAAGCGCCACCGCTTCGGCGATCGCCTGCGTGCCGCCAGCGAACTGCTCGATCTCGAACACGCCGACGGGCCCGTTCCAGACGATGGTGCCGGCGCTCTTGAGCTGGTCGCGCAGCATCGCGCGCGTCCTGGGGCCGATGTCGAGGATCATCTCGTCGTCCTCGATTTCGCCGACCGGCCGCACCTCGGCTTGCGCCTCGGGCGAGACTTCGGTGGCGACGACCACGTCCACCGGCAGTGGCACCTCGGCGCCGCGCTTCTTCATGTCCGCCATGATCTTGCGCGCGGTGTGCGTCAGGTCCGCCTCGTACAGCGAGCGGCCGACATTGAAGCCCGCCGCCGCGAGGAAGGTGTTGGCGATGCCGCCGCCGAGGATCAGGCGGTCGGCTTTCAGCGCGAGGTTTTGCAGCAGCTCGAGCTTGGTGCTGACCTTGCTGCCGCCGACGATGATCGCGAGCGGCTTGGCCGGGTTTGCGAGCGCTTGACCCAGCGCGTCAAGTTCGGCCGCCAGCAGCGGGCCGGCGCAGGCCATCGGCGCAAAGCGCGCCACGCCGTGCGTCGAGGCTTCGGCGCGGTGCGCCGTGCCGAAGGCGTCCATCACGTAGATGTCGCACAGGCCGGCCATGCGGT
Organism: Gammaproteobacteria bacterium; assembly: GCA_043767605.1. GTDB lineage: Bacteria > Pseudomonadota > Gammaproteobacteria > Nevskiales > Nevskiaceae > JACPFV01. Next base: position 2,913 of record JAYUGN010000327.1, on the reverse strand, counting down.
AGGCCAGCGCGTCATCGTCTTCTTTTTCGCCGACGAGGAAGCGCGTGTTCTCGCCGAGCGCGATCTCGCCCGGCTTGAGCTGCACACCTTCGATCCAGTCTGCGATGAGCGGCACCGGCCGACCCAGCGCCTGCGTCAGGTACTCGGCCACGGGCTTGAGCGAATGCGCGGGATCCACCTTGCCGGGCTTGGGCCGGCCGAGGTGGCTGATCACCAGCATCGAGGCGCCCGCGTCGAGCGCCAGCTTCAGCGTCGGCAGCGAGGCCTTGATGCGCGCATCCGAGGTGATCTTGCCGTTGGCGACCGGCACGTTGAGATCCTGGCGGATCAGCAGGCGCTGGCCCTTCAGGTTCAGGTCTGTCATCCGGCGGATGGTCATCAAATCACTCCCTGCTGGATCCCCGCGTGCGCGGGGATGACGCCTCGCGTCACTTGCCCACCACGCGCGCCATCTCGAGGCACTTGTTCGAGTAGCCCCACTCGTTGTCGTACCAGGCGATGAGCTTGACGAAGGTCTTGTCGAGCGCGATGCCGGCATCGGCGTCGAAGATGCAGGTGCGCGCATCGCCGCGGAAATCGGTGGCCACCACCTTGTCCTCGGTGTAGCCGAGCACGCCCTTGAGCGCGCCCTCGCTCTGCGCCTTCATCTCGGCCTTGATCTCGTCGTAGCTGGCTTCCTTCACCAGCTCGGCCGTCAGGTCCACGACCGAGACGTCGGAAGTCGGCACGCGGAAGCTCATGCCGGTGAGCTTCTTGTTCAGCTCCGGAATCACCACGCCGACCGCCTTGGCCGCGCCGGTGCTCGAGGGAATGATGTTCTCCAGGATGCCGCGGCCGCCGCGCCAGTCCTTGGAGGAAGGGCCGTCGACGGTCTTCTGCGTGGCGGTGGTCGCGTGCACCGTGGTCATCAGGCCGCGCTTGATGCCCCACTTGTCGTTGATGACCTTGGCGAGCGGCGCCAGGCAATTGGTGGTGCAGGACGCATTCGAAATGATGGCCTGCCCGGCGTAGGTCTTGTGATTCACGCCGTAGACGAACATCGGCGTGTCGTCTTTCGACGGCGCGGAGATCACGACCTTTTTCGCGCCCGCATCGAGGTGCTTCTGCGCCGAAGCCTTGTCGAGGAACAGCCCGGTGGATTCGATGACGACATCGGCGCCGACGTCTTTCCACTTCAGGTTGGCCGGGTCGCGCTCCTGCGACAGGCGGATCTTCTTGCCGTTGACGACCAGCATGCCGCCCTCGACCGAGAGCTTGCCCTTGAAGTGGCCGTGCACCGAGTCGTACTGAAGCATGTAGGCAAGGTAATCCGGCTCGAGCAAGTCGTTGATGCCGACGATCTCGATGTCAGTGCCGAAGTTCTGCACCGCCGCGCGGAGCACGTTGCGGCCGATGCGGCCGAAGCCGTTGATGCCAACCTTGACGGACATGTTTCTTCCTTACTGTTTAAAGAGAACGGATAGTTTCTCGAGGACGTTCTCGAGGGTAAAGCCGAACATCGCGAACACCGCCGGCGCCGGGGCGGATTCGCCGTAGCGGTCCACGCCGAGCACGTCGCCAGATGAGCCCACCAGTGGGCGCCAGCCCCAAGTGACGCCGGCCTCGATGGAAAGGCGCCGCGTGACCTTCGCGGGCAGCACCGACTCGCGGTACTTCGCGTCCTGCTGCATGAACCGCTCGACGCAGGGCATCGAGACGACGCGCACCGCATGGCCGGTCTCGCCGGCCTTCTGCGCCGCTTTCACGGCCAGCCCGATCTCGGAGCCGGTGGCGATGATGATCGCCTCGGCTGCCTTGGCCGGTTCCCACAGCACGTAGCCGCCGCGCGCGATCAACGCGGCGTGCTCGGCCGGGTGCTTCTGGATGTCGGTGTTCTGGCGCGTCAGCGCAAGCGCGGTCGGGCCGTCCTTTCGCTCGATGGCCTGCTGCCAGGCCACCGCGGTCTCGAGGAGATCCGCCGGGCGCCAGGTCTCGAGGCCCGGGATCAGGCGCAGGGACGCGACGTGCTCGACCGACTGGTGGGTCGGGCCGTCTTCGCCCAAGCCGATGGAGTCATGCGTATAGACGAAGATGCTGCGGATCTTCATCAGGCAAGCCATGCGCAGCGCATTGCGCGCGTAATCGCTGAAGGTCAGGAACGTGCCGCCGAACGGGATGAAGCCGCCGTGCAGGGCGAGACCATTGATCACGGCGCTCATGCCGAACTCGCGCACGCCGTAATAGATGTAATTGCCGCCGTTGCCGGGTGTCAACGCCTTGGCGCCTTCCCACTTGGTCAGGTTGCTCTCGGTGAGGTCGGCCGAGCCGCCGAGCATCTCCGGCATTTTCGGTGCGATGGCGTCGAGCACGGTCTTGCTGGACTTGCGCGTGGCCATGGTCTTGTCGTTGGCCGCGGCCTTGGCGAGGAACGCGCCGATGATCGCCGGCCAGTCCGCCGGCAGCTCGCCCGACATGCGCCGCGTGAATTCCGCCGCGTGTTCGGGGAACTCCTTCGCATAGCGCGCGTACAGCGAGTCCCACTCGGCCTGCACCTTCGCGCCCTTGGCCTTCGCGCTCCAGCCCTCGTAGAACTCGCCAGGAATCTCGAACGGCGCGTACGGCCACTTGATCGTCTGTCGCACCAGTTTGATTTCTTCCTCGCCCAGCGCCGCGCCGTGCGAGCTTTCCTTGCCCTGCTTGTTCGGCGAGCCCCAGCCGATGATCGTCTTGCAGCAGATCAGCGTGGGCTTGTCGGCGCTCTTGCGCGCGGTCTCGATCGCTTTCTTTACTTCGACCGGGTTGTGGCCGTCAACGTTGCGGATCACCTGCCAGCCGTAGGCCTCGAAGCGGCCCGGCGTGTCGTCGCGAAACCAGCCCTGCACTTCGCCGTCGATCGAGATGCCGTTGTCGTCGTAGAACATCACGAGCTTGCTC
>JAYUGN010000326.1:0-3022 GCA_043767605.1 Gammaproteobacteria bacterium | reverse complement strand
CGTCCTTGCGCGTTCATCGGGCCGCGGCCCTCACCTGTTCGGCGATGGTCTCGGCGGTCGCGCGCGACTCGCCCTCGTCGCTGGATTCGACCATCACGCGCACCAGCGGCTCGGTGCCGGAAGGCCTCAGCAGGATGCGGCCGCGGCCATTGAGACGCCGCTCGCCGTCCTTCACCGCGGATTGCACGCCGGCGGACTGCACCACGGCTTTCGCCACGCCGGTCACCGGCACGTTGATCAGCACCTGCGGATATTTCACGACCGGCGCGACCAGCTCCGCCAGCGTCTTGCCGGCGCGCACCATCGCGGCGAGCACCTGCAGCGAGGAGACGATGCCGTCGCCGGTGGTGGTGCGATCGAGGCAGACAATATGGCCGGAGCCCTCGCCGCCGATCGTGCCGCCGGTTTCCTCGAGCCGCTCGAGGACATAACGGTCGCCGACCGCCGCGCGCTCGAAGTCGATGCCGAGCTTGCGCAGCGCAAGCTCCAGGCCGAGGTTGCTCATCAGCGTGCCGATCACGGGGCCCTTGAGCTTGCCGGCCTCGTGACGTGCGCGCGCAACCACGAACAGCATCTCGTCGCCGTCGTAGGTGCGGCCGGAGCCATCCACCATCAGGCAGCGGTCGCCGTCGCCATCGAGCGCGATGCCGGCGTGGGCCTTGTGCTGCTTCACCTCGGCGCGCAGCGCCTCCAGATGCGTCGAGCCACAGCCGGCATTGATGTTGAGGCCGTCGGGCGAAACGCCGATGGCGTGAACGGTGGCGCCGAGTTCGCGGAAGACGGGCGGCGCAACCTTGTAGGCCGCGCCATGCGCGCAGTCCACCACGATCGTCAGGCCTTCGAGCGACAGCGTGCCCGGGAACGAGCGCTTGCAGAATTCGATGTAGCGTCCCGGCGCATCGTCGATGCGATACGCCTTGCCCACCGCCTCCGGCGCAACGGTCTGCAGCGGCTGCTCGAGCAGCGCCTCGATGCGCAACTCGGTTTCGTCCGGCAGCTTCTTGCCGGCGCCCGAGAAGAACTTCACGCCGTTGTCCGGGTAGGCGTTGTGCGAAGCGCTGATCACCACGCCGGCGGACGCGCGGAACGTGCGCGTGAGGTAGGCAATCGCGGGCGTGGGCAACGGGCCGACCATGCCAACAGAGACGCCGGCGGCGGCAAAGCCCGCTTCAAGCGCCGATTCGAACAGGTAACCGGACAGCCGCGTGTCCTTGCCGATGATGACGAGCGGATGGGTGCTGGCTTCGGCCAGCACGCGGCCGGCGGCCCAGCCCAGTTTCAGCGCGAAATCCGGCGTCATCGGTGCAACGCCGACGCGCCCGCGGATGCCATCGGTCCCGAAATATTTGCGGCTCATGTCCTGCGGGCTGCGCGCGCAGCCGCGGTCACCTTGAGAGCGTCCATTGTCGCACGCACGTCGTGCGTCCGGATCACCGCGGCGCCCTGCCAGGCGGCCAGCACGGCGGCCGCGAGGCCGGCGTGCACGCGGTCCCCGGTGTCGCGGCCGGTGAGCGTGCCCAGCATGGTCTTGCGTGAGAGGCCCGCGAGCAGCGGCGCGCCGAGCTGCGTGAACTCGCCCAGCGCGGCGAGCAGCGCGAGGTTGTGCTCGAGGCTCTTGCCGAAGCCGAAGCCCGGATCCACCAGCAGCCTGTCGCGCGGGATGCCGGCGGCGGCGCAGGCCTCCAGGCGCTGGCGCAGGAACTGCTTCACTTCCGCCACCACGTCGGTGTACTGCGGCGCTTGCTGCATCGTGCGCGGCTCGCCTTGCCTGTGCATCAGGCAGGCGGCGGCGCCCGTCTCGCGAACCGCGGCGAGCGCGCCCTCGCCGCGCAGCGCATTCACGTCGTTGACCAGTTCCGCGCCGGCCGCGCAGGCCGCGCGCATGACGGCAGCCTTGGCGGTGTCCACCGAGATCACGCAGTCGAACTCACGCTTCAGCGCATCGATCACCGGGATCACACGATCGAGCTCCTCGGCCTCGCCCACCGCCACGGCACCCGGCCGCGTGGACTCGCCGCCGACATCGATGATCGCGGCGCCCTCCTCCACCATCGTCCTCGCATGCGCGAGCGCGGCCGACACGCTGGCGTGCCGGCCGCCGTCGGAGAAGGAATCGGGAGTGACGTTCAGCACGCCCATGACCGCGGGCGCGGTGAAGTCGAGGTTACGCCGCTTAAACCGCAGGCTTGGGTATGGCCGTCGAAGCGGGCGCCACGCCCGCGCCCTTGGTCGGCGCGGCTGGCGGCGGCGTATCGGGGCCACCTTCGGGCTCACCCGGAGGCTCGCCGCGCATCACGCGCAGGATCTGCGCGGATTCCAGCGTCTCGTACTTGATCAGGGCGTCGGACATCGCCAACAGCTTTTCGCGGTTGTCCTCGAGAATCTGCTTGGCGCGCGCGTAGTTGTGGTCCACGATCTCGCGCACTTCCCGATCGATCGCGTGCGCGGTGTCGTCGGACACGGACTTGTGCTGGGTCACGCTGCGACCGAGGAACACTTCGCCCTCGTCCTCGGAATACGACAGCGGCCCGAGCTTTTCCGACAGGCCCCACTTGGTGACCATGTTGCGCGCGAGCTCGGTCGCGCGCTCGATGTCGTTCGAGGCGCCGGTGGTGACCGCGTCCGCGCCGAAAATCAGCTCTTCGGCAATGCGGCCGCCGAACAGCGTCGCGATGCGGCTGTTGAGGCGGCGGCGGCTGGTGCTGTAGCGGTCTTCCTCCGGCAGGAAGAAGGTGACGCCCAGCGCGCGGCCGCGCGGGATGATGCTGACCTTGTAGACCGGGTCGTGCTCCGGCACGTTCAGGCCGACGATGGTGTGGCCGGCCTCGTGCACGGCGGTGTTCCGCTTTTCCTGTTCGGACATCACCATCGAGCGCCGCTCGGCGCCCATCATGATCTTGTCCTTGGCCTTCTCGAAGTCCATCTGGTCGACGAGACGCTTGTTGAAGCGCGCGGCGAACAGCGCCGCTTCGTTGACGAGGTTGGCGAGGTCCGCGCCCGAGAAGCCCGGCGTGGCGCGCGC
>JAYUGN010000325.1:0-8721 GCA_043767605.1 Gammaproteobacteria bacterium | reverse complement strand
TACCGGAGCCGGGTCCAGCATTTATTACGACTCGGTCAGTGCCTGTCCGGGCGCCAGTGGAAATGCCGCGTGCGATTCGGTGATCATCTTTAATGCGGTGGCGCCACCACCACCACCACCACCGCCGCCACCGACACCGCCGTCGGGCCTGCCCCCGCGCCACCAGGTGCATGTGTCGCCGCCGGCGCTGGGCAACGACGCGGGCGAGCCCTCCGTGGGCTTCAATCCTTTCACCAAGCGCACGATGTTTATCTCCTACACACAGGCGCTACGCGAAACGTATCCCGAACTCAGCAACCTCAAGGATGTGGCGGGCAATCCGCTGCCCATGTCCTGCGATGCGACCTGGGAAGACAAATCAGGCACGCTCACGACCGTGAACAGCCTCGATCCAATCCTGTTCACCGACCAGGCCACCGGTCGCACCTTCAACTCGCAGCTCTCGGGCGACAACAGCCTGATGGAATATACGGACAATGACGGCGAATCATGGACGCCGGCCCAGGCTGGCCCGCCCAACGGTGGCGCCGATCACCAGGCGGTCGCCACAGGGCCTTACCCCGCAGGACAAACTCCACCCAACGCCATAGCCTGGGGTACGCCTGCGGTAAAACGCCCGGTTTACTACTGCTCGCAGTCCGTGGCCACAGCGTTCTGCTCGCGCAGCGATGACGGCGGTGTGACCTTCGGCCCCGGCTTTGCATTCAAGAACACCGACTGTGCGGCCGGCGCTTTGCACGGCCATGTCAAGGTGGCCCCTGACGGCACGGTGTATGTACCGGACAGTTCGCAGTGCGTTCTGGCGACGGGCGAGTCGGCGGACCATGTGGTTGCGTTTGCCAGCGCCGACGCCGGAAAAACCTGGGCGGTGCGGGATATTCCGCAAAGCACCGGCGGTGACGGATCCGACCCGTCCATCGGTATCGCCACTGACGGTACGGCGTACATGTGCTATCCGAACGCCGACAGTACCGTCCACGTCGCCGTGTCCAAGGACAAAGGCTTGACCTGGACGGGCGGCCAGGACATCGGCGCTGCCGAAGGCCTGGTGCAGACCCGCTTCCCGCAGATGATTGCGGGCGACCCGAATCGCGCCGCCTGTGCCTTCCTCGGCACCAAGACCTTGGGCAACGGCAGTTCGCTCGACTTCAAGGGCGTCTGGCATGGCTACGTCGCCACCACTTATGACGGCGGCCAAAGCTGGCATCTGGTCAACGTCACGCCGGGGGACCCGGTGCAGGGCTACGGCGGCGTAGGTCCCAGCGGCACCAACCGCAACCTGCTTGACTTCAACGACCTGCAACTTGACGAGCAGGGCCGCACGCTGTTCGGGTTTGCCGACGGCTGCATCGGCGGCTGCGTGAAGGACCCCAGCGCCAACAGCTTCGCTTCGAAAGCCACCATCGTCCGGCAGACCGGTGGGCGTACGCTGTTTGCCAAGTTTGACGACGTTTCGGGCTCGGCCACTGCGGTACTGCGCCATAACACCGCGAACCCTATTAAACCGGCAGCGGCTTGCGCGCGTCAGGACATCAGCAAGCGCACCGTGGTGCAGGCTGACGTGGTATGGAATGCGCCAGACACCGGCGGCAGCCCGATCACCAACTACAAGGTCTATCGGGCCCTCAGCCCCGCAGGACCCTTCGATTTCCTCAGCGACGCTGGCATCAAGACGACCTTGGTGGACACCACCGTCAGCCCGTCGGTGGAAAAATATTACTACCAGGTTGAGGCGGAAAACGCCTTGGGCCTCGCACCGGTGAGCAATGTCATCGAGCTGGGCATTTCGGTGGCCCCAGTCGTGGACACCTGCAAGCTGCCAGGCGAGATCATCGCGGTGGACGCCACCGGTGATGGTGCAGGTGACGACACGGATATCGTCTACCTCGGTGTGGCCGAGCCGGAGGCCTACGCAAACAGCTTCGTCATCACCGAAAAGGTCGTCAAGTTCTCCGGTGGGCAGCCACCACCCAACTCGTTCTATCCCATCCTTTTCCCGACCAAGGGCAATATCTACATCGCCTTGGATGCGACGCAGGGGGTGCCGAAATTCACCCGCGGCACCTATCGGGATGTCCAGAGTGGCGTGCTGGCCTTTACCGAGACTGGTTTGCTCGACGCGCGCAGCGCGTACGCGGCCAATGGCACCATCACCATGGTCGTGCCGCGGTCGCTGTTCGGGAATCCAGCGGTGGGCGCCGTCCTCTCGGGCTTTGACGCGCGCACGCGCGTCGGCAGCCAGTCGGCGACCAGCCGCGACACCGCGGGTCCGGCCGACTACACCGTGCGCGGCACCGAAATTTGCGCCGATCCCGGCACCGTGCTCGCTAACCTAAGCGCCTCAACCACGACAGGCAACGCTCCTTTGGACGTCACGTTCACCATCTCCGGCACCCAGAGCAAGGGCAAGAGCGTGGATTCATATTCCATCCTGTTTGGTGACGAGCCCAGTGGCGCAGCGCCCACCACCGGCAGCTTTGGGGGCCAAGGCTCGGTGCAGGTCCCTTACACTTACCAGTCGCAGGGAACGTATCGTGCCAACGCAACCGTCACCGACGCGGCCGCCCAGACCAGCAGCAACCTCGCCGAGCAGACGATCACCGTGCTACCGCCCACCAGTGGCGGCGGCAGTGGCGGCGGCACCGACACCTCCAGCGCAACCGCGCTGGGCAACAACACGGTCGGTGGAGGCCTGTCTCCGTTGGGAGTGTTGATCCTGGGCTTGCTTGGCGCGTTGTCTCGCCGCCGCGTCAGGCCGCCGTCGGCTTGATCAGGACAGGATCAGCAATCCAGACCGAACAGTCAGTTCCGGTGTTCGGTAATGGTGCCTCGGACGTCGACAGCCGCAGGCAGCCTGCTGGCTCTGGTCCAGGCGCAGGCCCCTGGCCCGTCTCGTGAGGGGACGTTGAGCGCCAGGGGCGGGACCTTAGTGCCGTTTTACTGAAGCGGCCCGATCCATGTCTTTGTAGAATGTACGTTAAGAAATCCGGGGAGCTTTCATGTTGACGATCAAGTCCAGCGCCGCCCTGCGGCAGGCCTGCGGTTTTGCCGCGGCCATTTTTATTTCCTCGCTGTTCGCGCCGATGGCTTCTGCGGCGGACGGTCTGTCGGTCGTGGCTCAAGCCGCCACTGCGCCGGCGCCCAAGGCCGCCGCTCCACGCAAGGCTGCTGCGCCGAAAAAGCCTGACGTGATCGTCCCGCCGAGCAGCTACATCGATTTCGGCTTCACCTACCTGTCGCCCGGCGACCGCCCCGTGGACTACGGCATCGGCTTCGCCGTCGGCTACGGCAGCCGCGTGGGTGCGGCCAGCTGGCTGGAAGGCCACCTCTTCACCGGCGTCCTCGAGACGGGCGTCGCCGACAAGCCTGACTTCTACCAGTCCGGCATCGGCGTCGACCTGCAGCAGACGCTGGCGGGCTCCGATCTCGGCGCCAACATCTTTGCGCTCGCCGGCGGCGGCCTCGCGATGAACGACGTGACCCCCGACACCAACGATGGCGCGAGCTATTTCGTCGAGGGCGGCATCGGCGTGCGCGGCTCCGTGTGGGAAGACTGGGGCGTGCGCCCGCGCGTGGACCTGAAGTACGTCTACGACTCCGTCGGTGAAGGCAGCGGCGACATCGTGCTCGGCGTGCGGCTCGAGATCCCGCCCAAGCGCCAGAAGATCGTCGAGCGCATCGTCGAGGTCGAGAAGATCGTCGAGGTCCCGGTCGAGGTCGAGAAGATCGTCGAGAAGGAAACGGTCTGCGTCGTGCCGACCGTGGCCGAACCCGCGCCTGTGGCGGTCCCGGCCGAGCCGCCGAAGGATACCGACGGCGACGGCGTGATCGATTCTCTCGACAAGTGCCCGAACACCCTCGCCGGTGCCAAGGTCGACGCCAACGGCTGCGTGCAGGAAAAGCAGAAGATCAGCCTGCCGAACATCGAATTCGAGCCGAACAAGACGGTGCTGGCCGCCGGCGGCAAGGACAAACTGGAATCGGTCGTGAACTTCTTGCAGAGCCAGCAGGAAGTGAAGATCGACGTGTTCGGCCACACCGACGCACAGGGATCCGACAAGGCCAACCAGAAATTGTCGGAAGGCCGCGCCAGGTCGGTGATGGATTACCTGGTCAGCCGCGGCGTCGATGCCTCGCGCCTGAGCTCCAAGGGCTACGGCGAGACCCAGCCGATCGCGACCAACGAGACGGCCGAAGGCCGCGCGCAGAACCGCCGCGTGGAGCTGCTGCTCCGCATGCAGTAATGCCGTAGCGCTGCAATCGACGGGCGGCCGGGTGGCCGCCCGTTTTTTTTGGGCGCTCGCTAGTCCGCGATCTTGACGAGGATGCGGCCCGTGACCGTGCCCGCGATCAGCTCGGCGCAGGCCGCCGGCAGTTGCTCCAGCGTGATCGTGCGCGAGGCGATGCGCGCAAGGTGGCGCGGTGCCCACTCGCCTCCGAGCTTGCGCCAGAGGTCCTCGCGCCAGGCGCGCGGGCACTCCACCGAGTGGATTCCGAGCAGCGACACGCCGCGCAGGATGAAGGGCATCACCGTGGTGTTCAGCTCGTGCGACTGCGCCAGGCCGATGCTCGCGATGTTGCCCCAGGGTTTCACGGTGCGGGTCAGCCACGTCAGCGTCGGGCCACCGAGGTTGTCCACCGCCCCGCCCCACAGCGCCTTCTCGAGCGGCTTGCTGCCCATGTCGAGCGACTGGCGCGAAACCACTTCGTCGGCGCCCAGCGCCTTCAGGTAGTCGGCCTTGTCAGCCTTGCCGGTCACCGCGTGGACCGTGAAACCGGCGCGCTTGAACAGGTCAATGGCGATCGAGCCAACGCCGCCGGTCGGGCCGGTCACGGCGATCGGGCCCATCTCGGGCAACTGGTGGTTTTCGAGCATGCGCTTCAGCGCAAGCGCCGCCGTGAAGCCGGCAGTACCGATCGCCATTGCATCCTGGGCGCTCATCGACGCCGGCAGCGGGATCACGGCTTCCGCCGGCACGCGCGCGTACTCGGCGTAACCGCCGTCCAGCGCTTCGCCAATGTTGCAGCCCGTCACCAGCACGCGATCGCCTTTCTGGTAGGGGCCGGCGCCGCTCTCAACCACGCCGGCGAGATCGATGCCGGCCACGCGCGGAAACGCGCGCATGATGCGGCCCTTGCCGGTCACCGCGAGTGCATCCTTGTAGTTGATGCCCGACCACTGCACGCGGACGACAACGTCACCCGGCGATAGCGCGTCGAGCGAGATCGAGTCGAGTCTCGCGACAGTGGCTTTCTCGACCTGGTGGATGCGCATTGCCCTGAACGAGTTCACGCGGAAGGCCTTCGGGTAGGATGAGGATCCGCATTCTACGATGACGCTTCGTCGATGCCGCACCAGCGCCGCGACACTCCACTGCACGAAGGCGACCTCGCCGCCGACCCGCTGGCGCAACTGGAGCGTTGGCTCGGCGAGGCAGCCGCCGCGGGCCAGATCGAACCCACTGCGATGACGCTCGCCACGGCCGCGCCGGACGGGCGGCCGTCCGCGCGGCTGGTGCTGTTCAAGGGCCTGCACGCTGGCGGCCTGACGTTTTACACCAACTACGACTCGCGCAAGGGCGCGGATCTCTCGGCCAATCCGCGCGCAGCGCTGGTGTTCTGGTGGGATACGCTCGAGCGCTCGGTGCGCGTCGAGGGCGGCGTGGAAAAGCTGCCGCCAGCGATGTCGGGCCAGTATTTCCACTCGCGGCCGCGGATTTCGCAGCTCAGCGCAGCGGTGTCGCGCCAGTCAAAGCCTGTCGCCGATCGCGCCGTGCTCGAGCGCCGGTACGCCGAACTCGAGAAAGAACTCGGTTCGGCGCAGGTGCCACTGCCGGAAAACTGGGGCGGCTTCCTGGTGCGGCCAGAACGTTTCGAGTTCTGGCAGGGGCGGCGCGGCCGCCTGCACGATCGCCTCGTCTACCTGCCCGCCCCGCGCGGCTGGCGGCTCGAGCGGCTCGAGCCCTGAAACTTCAGCGGCGCGCCGACACCCAGGCTTCGAATTCATCGGGCGGCAGCGCGGGCGTGAAGTAGAAACCCTGCTGCAGGGTGCAGCCGAGGTCCTTCATCTCCCTGACCTGCGCCGGGCTCTCGACACCTTCGGCGACCACGTCAAGGCCCAGGTTGTCGGCCAGCGCCAGCGTCGCCGAGATGATCGCGCGCGACTGGCGGGAGCTGTCCACACGCTCGACGAAACTGCGATCGATCTTGATGCGGTCGATCGGCAGCCGTTGCAGGTAGCCGAGCGCCGAGTGGCCGGTGCCAAAGTCGTCAATGCCGATCTTGTGGCCGCGGCTGCGGATGTCCTGCAGCGTTTGCTGGCTCAGCTCGAGGCGCTCCATCACGACGCTCTCGGTGATCTCGAACTCGAGGCAGTGCGGCCGCAGCGGGTGCGCCGTCTGCAGCTGCTCGACCAGGCTCACCAGGCGCTTGTCCTGCAGCTGGCGCGCGGACAGGTTGACCGCGATCGGCACCGGCCGGCCACTGCGGGACCAGCTGACCGCCTGCTCGTAGGCGCGCGTGAGGCAGCGCTCGCCGAGCTCGCCGATCAGGCCGGAGTCTTCCGCCACCCGGATGAATTCCCCTGGCAGCACGATGCCGCGCTGCGGATGGTGCCAGCGCAACAAGGCCTCGGCACCGGCAACTTCGCCGGTGCGCACGTTGACGATCGGCTGGTAATACGGCTCGAACTCGCCCATCGCCATGCCGCGACGGATTTCGCCAGCGAGCTGCAGCTTGCGGCGCGCCTCGACCGTCAGTTCGGGGCTGGCGAACTGCACGTTGTTGCGGCCACTGCGCTTGGCCAGGTACATCGCCGCGTCGGCGGAGCTGACGATCTGCTCGGCCGAATGGCCGTCCACGGGGTAGACCGCGACGCCGATCGACGCGGTCATGTACAGGAAATCGTCGTGGGCCTGGTAGGGCTCCGACATGCCGCGTAACAGCACCTCAGCCAGCGTCTTGAGGTGCGTGTCCTGCGTGCCATCGCGCTTGAGGCCTTCCACGACCACCGTGAACTTGTCGCCGCTGTAGCGCGAGATCAGCGCGACGTCGGCGCAAAGGTGCTGCAGGCGGCGGGCGACTTCGCGCAGGAAACGGTCGCCGACGCTGTGGCCGAGGCTGTCGTTCACCGACTTGAAGTTGTCGAGATCCAGGAACAACAGCGCCAGGCTGGTGTTGGAGCGTGCGCAGCGCACGATGCCCGAGTGCAGGGTTTCCTCGAGGCGAGTGCGGTTGGCGAGGCCCGTGAGCGGGTCGCGATAGGCCATCGCGCGCAATTTTTCAGCCTGGTCCTGGAACTGGCGCAGCGCCAGCGTGATGTCGCCGAACTCGTCGGGCCGGTCGGGCGGCAGGCCGCTCACCGGCGTGCCAGCGGCGACCTCGCGCACCGCGGTCACCACCCGCCGCAGTGGCCGCACCAGCGAGCGTGCGACCGTAAGCGCGAGCAGCAGGCCGAGGACGACGGTGATGATCGTGCAATAGCGCGCCCAATGCAGGCTGTATTGGGCCGCTTCGCGCTCGCTCGCGCGCAGCTGCTCGATGGCACCCCACTCACGGTCCTCGGCCGTGCCAAGCCCGCGCTCCATCGCAAGTACCGTCTCGCGCGCGGTAGTCATCGCCTGCTCCGCCTCCGGCCGGTGACCACCGTGGGCCGCCGCCACGGCCTCCGCCAGTTGCGCAGGCAACTGGACTACGCCGGTGCGTATCATTCCGACGACTTCAGGCGCATAGGGCGCGATGCTGCCGAGCGAGGCCTGCAACCGGCCCTGTGCTTCCGCCAGGGCCTGCGTCGAAGTCTCCTGCCAGTGCGGGTCGCCGGTCATGGCGGCCGTGGCCAAGTTGCCCTGCCACAGTCGGACGCCCGACAGCGCACGTTCCACGGTTCGGAAGCCTTCGTGCCGGCGCGACTGCTCGGCATCCTGCGCCTTGACCCGCTCATCATGTACAACGACGTCCTGCAACAACGCGGCCGTGATGCCAAGCACCGAGAGGATCGAAATGCTGAGGGTGAACAGCCTGAAACTGACGCTGCGGAGGAAAATCATCCGTCGTACGCGGTTTCCACGCCGGGTGGCGTTCCCATCAGGGCCCCTTCCGAATCTCCCACCTGTCGCTCCGCAGGACACAATCGAGCCAGCTCGAGAACCCCCGATTCGCCTGTCTGGATTTCTGGTGTTCCCTTGGCGAACGCTTCGAGAGAAATTCTACGGGCGGCCCGGTCATGAGCGCAGTAGTAAGACGAGCCTTGTGGATCCGGCGTCAGGCGCGAGGCGGCACTGGCGATCCCTGCGGGCATCCCGATGGACGGCCTGAACGCGATGATTATGCGTTGAAAAACAAAGGATTATGCGCTGAACGTGACAATTTGTCTCTGGTACGTTTTGGGTCCCCCGTTTTGGGGCCATGACCAAACTAATTTTCGACCAGGGAGATTTTTCAAATGAGCAGCATCGAAGAAACGATTGAAATTGATTCGCTCGAGATCGCCGATCTGGAGTACGACGTGGGCGGCGTGAGCTCGATTGAAGCGGCGGCGGGGCGTCAGACGAATGACGTGATCGTAATTTGGTACGTCACGCAGAACTAAAATTCTGATTTCGGAAGCGGAGCCTTCGGGCTCCGTTTTTTTTGAGCGCGCGCAAGCCCGCGTATAGTGTTGCCCTCATGGATGCACATTCGTATCGGCTGCCCGATTTCGTTCGGGAGGTAAACGCCCGGTTT
>JAYUGN010000324.1:0-8771 GCA_043767605.1 Gammaproteobacteria bacterium | reverse complement strand
GATTGCGCGTGAGCTCGCTGAGCTTGGCCAGCGCTAGATAAACCTCCGCGCCGGGCTTGAGCCGCAGCGCAACGTCGAGGTACGCGCGCGCCTTGCCCCACAACTGGCTGCGCATGCACGCGCGCCCGGCGGCAAGCAGGATCTCGGGCTTCTCGCCCTGCTGGTTGAGCCAGCTTTCCACCGTGGCGAGTTGCGCGGTGCCGTCCAGCCCGGTGAGCTCGCCGTAAATGTCCACCAGCACCGGATCCCAGCCTTGCGCGAGCATCGGCGGAATCTGCGCGGCGGCTTCGCGGTCGGCGCCGAGGCGCGCGAGCCCGCGCAGATAAGCGGCGCGTACGGCCGGCACGCTGCGCAATTCTGGCGACGCGGATGTCCACAGCGACTTCAGCGCGTCCATGCGCGCGTTCGCCGATGCATCCAGCAGCCCGGCTTCCAGCGCGCGCCCCTGCAGCTGGCGGTGCAGCACCGGGGGCAGCGCGCGCACGCTTTCGGCGCCGGACAACAATCGCCGCAACGGCTCCCATTTCTGCAGCTTCGCGTAGGCCAGCGCTAGCAGCTCGACGATATGCGGATTTTCCGCGGCCCGCGGCTGCAGCGACTCGAGGATGCCGGCCGCACCGGCGGCATCGTGGCGCTCGAGCAGCACCTGCGCGCGGACCAGCTGGGCGGTGAAGGCCGCGTCTTCCCCGCGGCTCGCGGCGAGCTCGAGGTAGTGGTCGCTGCGCTCGGGGGCGCCGGCACGCTGCGCCGCGCGCGCAGCCAGCAGGTAATTGAGTCCGTTGGCCGCGTGGTCGGCAGCGCGCTTCACCAGCTCGGCCTCGGCGCGCGCCCACTGGCCCTCGATCAGCTTTTGCACGCCGCCCTCGAACGAAGCCTGCGCCTGCTCCGCACGGCGGGCGCCAAGCACAGCGCGCACGGTTTCCGGCAGGCGGAACAGGACCAGCAGCAGCCGCGCAGCCGCGTACAGCACCAGCACCGTGACGACGATCGTCGCGATGAAGCCAAGCACGGAGGTCTCGACCACCCACGGGCCGTAGCTCGCCAGCACGTAGCCCGTTTCGGCGCGCAGGTAATACGCGGCAGCGGCGCCGAGCACCAGCGCCATCAGCACCCAGGCGAGCTTGCGGATCACCGCGTGCCCAGCACGCCGCGCAGCAAGGCCAGGCTGCGGCCGATCTCGGGCGCAGCAGGCGTGAGGTTGGCGGCGCGCAGCTTGTCGAGCTGCAGGGTGGCCGCCTTCACGGCCGGATCGGAGCCGTCGTAATACAGGGCGAGCCACTCGCGTGTGCCATCGGCCAGTTCATGCAGCGTGCGGCCGTCGCGCGCCAGCAGCGCCAGCCGCGCGCCCTCGAGCTTGAGCTGCAGCACCTGCGTGACCAGCGCCTGCTGCTCCGGTGGCAGTAACCGCGGCGGAGGACCCTGGCGCTTGTGCAGCGCGAACACGTTCGACAGCGCGTTCTTCACCGCAGCCCAGATGCGCGAGATCGCGCTGCCATCCTCGGGCACGGCCGGCGGCGCCGCGGGGGTCTCGTAGCGCTCCGGCACGTGCACCTGCAGCGGCAGCCTGGGCGCGGCACGCAGCAGCTCGCTGAGCATGAGGCCCAGGCCGGTGATGTCCGGCGCGCCTGCGGCAGCGAGGCCGGCGCGCTCCTTGGCCAGCGCTTCGCGGACCTTGAACAGTCGCGGATCGTTCAGCAGCGCGAGGCGCTGGTCCGCAAGGTCCAGCGCCTCGAGCGCGCCGGAATTGTCATGCGAAAGCTGCAAACGATCGGCGGCCGACAGCATCAACTGCTCGACCGACGCCAGTTGCAGCCGCGTGCGCCCGCCCTCGACCGCATCGCCCAGCCTGGCGAGCGCCTGCTCGCCAGCCTCCATGCGCGCGCCCAGCGCAGCGAGATCGCCGCCATTTTTCTGCGCGGACAACGCCAGCCCGGTTTCGCGACGATTCAGCTCGATGCTGCGCTGGCGCAGCGCCTTGACTTCGCCATCGAGCCGCGCGACCAGCGCCGCCTGGGTGCTGGCGCCCTCCCAGGCCGCCGTGCCCCACAGCCAGGCGCGCCAGCCGCCGAACGCGAGGGCGCCGAGCAGCACGAGCCAGGACAGCCATTTGATGGGGCGCATTGGTGAAATCCGGTGGAACTCAGGCGGGCTGCTGGCAGGCGGCGCACAAGGCCGCGTCCGACACGGCCGCGGCCAGGCGCGGAGCGGCAAAGCCGAGCTCGCGGGCCTTTTCTACCACGCGCGCGCTCGGCACGACCAGCGGCTTGCGCACCAGCGAGGCACGCGAGCCTTCCGGCACCAGCCGCACGAGGTGGGCCAGCGCATCGCCGCTGGTCACGACGATGATGTCGGTCTTGCGCAATGAGGCTGCAACCGTCTCCGGCGGATACGGCAAGGGCACGCGGCGGTACACCGCAGCACGCGCCACGCTCGCGCCGCGCGCGGCGAGTTCCTGCTCCAGCAGGTCGCGGCCACCTTCGCCGGTGACGATCAGGATGCGCCGGCCTTCCAGCGCGGCGAACTCCGGCATCGCCAGCAGGTCTTCGCTGGTGCTGCCCGACAGCGGCGTGGCCGAGGCCGCGGCGCCGGCGATGGCCAGCGCATCCGCCGTCGCCAGGCCGATGGCGACCACGCGCGGCGGCCAGCGATCGATCATCGGCGCGGCGTAGCGCGCGGCGTTGGCGCTGGTGAAGATCCAGGTGTCGTGGGCCGGCACGCCGTGGCCTTCCGCTTTCAGCCGGCGCTCGGCGTCGCCGGGCTGCGACGCCGGCTCGATGGTCAGCAGCGGCAGGCGCACGGCCGTGCCGCCGGCGGCCTCGATCAGGCGGCACAGGCTTTCGGCCTGGTGCGCCGGGCGGGTGACCATCACGCGCACGCCCGCAAGCGCTCCCGGCGCGCCCGGCACGGTTGTCTCGCTCAAACGGCGACGCCGATGGCGCGCAGGATTTCGCGCGCACCCTGCGCGAGCAGGCGCTCGGCGAGCTCATCGCCCAGTTGCGCGGCGCGCGCCGCCGGGCCTTCGACGCGATCCTTCACGATCTTTGCGCCGTCGGGCGCGGCGACGAGACCCGTGAGCACGAGCTGCGCGCCAGTCACGACCGCGTGGCCCGCCACTGGCACGGTGCAGGAACCACCGAGCCGGCCGTTGAGCGCGCGCTCGGCGGCAAGGCGCGTCGCCGTATCGGTGTGCGACAGGCCGCCGACGATCTGGCGCGCCTCGTGGTCGTCCTCGCGGCACTCGATGCCGATCACGCCCTGGCCGATCGCCGGCACGAAATCGTCCACGTCCAGCGATTCGCGGATGCGCGCGCTTTCGCCCAGGCGGATCAGGCCCGCGCACGCCAGCAGGATGGCGTCGAAGCGGCCCTCGTCGAGCCGCGCGAGCCGTGTGCCGACGTTGCCGCGCAGCTCGCTGACGAGCAGGTCTGGCCGCAGCGCCCGCAGCTGCGCTTGCCGCCGCAAGCTGCCGGTGCCGACGCGCGCGCCGTGCGGCAGCTCGCGCAGGCGGGCGTAGTTCACCGAGACGAACGCGTCGCGCGGGTCCTCGCCGGGCAGGAAGGCCGCGAGGTGCAGGCCTTCGGGCCGCTGCGCGGGCACGTCCTTCATGGAGTGGACCGCGAGCTCCGCGCGTTTCTCGAGCAGCGCCTCGTCGAGTTCCTTGACGAACAGGCCCTTGCCGCCGGCGGCGGCGATCGCCTTGTCCTGGTTGCGGTCGCCGCTGGTGACCAGCGGCACCAGCTCGATGCGCAGTGCCGCGTTGTGGCGCTCGAGCGCGCGCTTGACGTGCTGCGCCTGCCATAGCGCCAGCGGAGATTGTCGGGTTGCGATGCGCAGCAACATCAGGTCGGACCCGCGGCGTCCTCGGGCTGCGTGAGATAACGCCGGACCTCCGCAAGGCGGCGCCGGCTGACCGGCAGCGCTTCGGTGGCGTGGCGCAGCCGCACGAGGTGATGCTCTTCGCCCTTGCCGCGTTCCAGCGCGAGGATGAAGCGCGTCGCCACCAGCGCCTTGCGGTGGATGCGCAGGAACCACGGCGCGAAGTCGTCCTCGAGCGTCTTCAGCGATTCCTCGATCAGCACCTCGCCGTGCAGGTGGTGCACCGTCGTGTACTTCTGGTCGGCGAGGAAATAGACGATGTCCTCGGCAGCTATGCGCACCAGGCCCTCGCGCGTGGTGGCCAGCACGAATTCCCGCCGCGGCCGCGCCGTCTCGTTCTTCTCGAGCGTCAGCTGCGCCGCGCGGCTGGGCCGCCGCGCGCGCTGCAGCACTTCGCGCAGTTTCTCTTTCTTGACCGGCTTGAGCAGGTAGGCGGTGGCGGAGGCATCGAACGCGCTGAGCGCGTGCTCGGAGAACGCGGTGGTGAACACCACCGCGGGCGGCATTTTCTCCTCGGCCAGGTGCCGGGCGACCTGCAGGCCGTCCATGCCGGGCATGCGGATGTCGAGCAGCACGACATCGGGCTGGGTTTCACGGATCAGCGCCAGCGCGGCGGCGCCCTCGCCGGCTTCGCCGACGACCTCGTAACCGGGGAATTCGGCGAGCAGCCGCCGCAGGCGCTCGCGCGCCAGCGGCTCGTCGTCGACGATCACGATCCTCATGCTTGCCCTCCACGGCTGTTGCCGGGGGCGGGCTGCACCGGGGGCAGCGACAGGCGTGCCACGTAACGATCCTCGTGCTCGCCCAGCTCCAGCCGGGCCTTGCCCTCACCGTAAATGAGCGCGAGGCGCTGGGCAATGTTGTCGATGGCGATGCGCTGGCCCTGGTGGGGCGCGGCGCCGGGATCGGCGCGTGGATTTTTCACCTCGACCTCCACGCGGCCCTCGCGCAGCGCCACTTCGACCTCGATCACACCCGGCGCGGCGATGCGCTCGATGCCGTGGTAGACCGCGTTTTCCACCAGCGGTTGCACCGACAGCAGCGGCACTTCCAGCGGCAGCACGGCCTCATCGATGCGCCATTCCACCCTCAGGCGCTCGCCGAGCCGGGCCTGCTCGATGCGCAGGTAGGCGCGCACCAGGTCCAGTTCGTCGCGCAAGGGCACCAGGCGGCTGCGCGCGTCGAGCCCGGCGCGCAGCAGCTCGGCCATGTCCTCGATCAGGCCTTCGGCGTCCGACGGCCGCAGCCCGACCAGCGCGGCGATGCTGTTGAGGCTGTTGAACAGGAAGTGCGGGCGGATGCGCGCCTGCAGCGCCTGGTAGCGCAGCTCGCCCTCGGCCAGCACCTGCCGGCGCCACTGCTGCTGCAGCCAGAAATAGCGCAGCACCAGCAGCGACACCGCTGCGCCGATGGCGATGTGGCGGAATAGGAAGGACAGCCTGGGCTCGTGCGGCATGCCGTCCACCGGCGGGCGCAGGCGCAGCAGCACTTCGTAGCCGCCCGCGCTGATGACCACGTTCACGGCCACCAGCAGGAACCAGGCGATGAAGAAGGTGGTTGCGGGTCTCTGGCCGCGCAGTTTCTGGCGCGCGAGGCACAGCACCGCGCCGCTGCAGATGCCGCTCCACTGCAGGTAGAGCGAGGTCAGCACGAAGCGGTCCATGACGTCGGTGCCGAGGCCGGCGGCGAGCGTCAGCACGACCGCGAGCAGTTCCATGATCAGCGCGAGCAGCAGCAGTGGCCGCCACCGGCAGAAATCCGGGATCAGGTCGTCGCGTGCAGCATCCACGGCCGGTGCATTCACCCGTCCACTATACTTCGCGGCCTATGAAGAAAGCCGGAAACAAGAAGCCCAATACGAAACTATGGGGCGGCAGGTTCGACGAGTTCACCGACCTGCTGGTCGAGACGTTCACCGAGTCGGTCAGCTTCGACTGGCGGCTCTACCGCTTCGACATCGAGGGCTCGATCGCGCACGCGCGCATGCTGGCGAAAGTCGGAGTGCTGACGCGTGCCGAAGCCAGCCGCATCGCCGCCGGCCTCACCAAGATCCGCCGCGACATCGACGCCGGCCGCTTCCGCTGGGATCCGGCGCTCGAAGACGTGCACATGAACATCGAGGCGCGGCTGACCGAGCGCCTCGGCAACCTCGGCAAGAAGCTGCACACCGGCCGCTCGCGCAACTACCAGGTCGCGACCGACCTGCGCCTGTACCTGCGCCACCACATCGATTCCATCGACACCTTGCTCGGCATCTGCAGCGAGCGCCTGCTGGTGCTGGCGGAACGCGAGGCCGACACGATCCTGCCGGGCTTCACGCACATGCAGATCGCCCAGCCGGTGACCTTCGGCCACCACATGCTGGCCTGGCGCGAGATGTTCGTGCGCGACCGCGCGCGCCTGGCCGACTGCCGCAAGCGCGTGAACGTGCTGCCGCTGGGTGCCGCAGCGCTGGCCGGCACGGTCTACCCGATCGACCGCGCCTACACGGCGAAACTGCTGGGTTTCGACGCCGTGTCGGAAAATTCGCTCGACGCCGTGAGCGACCGCGACTTCGCCATCGAATTCGCCGCGGCCGTGGCGCTGTGCATGGTGCACCTGTCGCGCATGTGCGAAGAGCTGATCCTGTGGGTCAACCCGATGTTCGAGTTCGTGTCCCTGCCCGACCGCTTCTGCACCGGCTCCTCGATCATGCCGCAGAAGAAAAATCCGGACGTGCCGGAGCTGATCCGCGGGCATACCGGCCGCGCGGTCGGTGGCCTGATGGCGCTGCTGGTGCTGATGAAAAGCCAGCCGCTGGCCTACAACCGCGACAACCAGGAAGACAAGCCGACCGTGTTCGACCTGGTCGACACGATCAGCGAGTGCCTGCAGGTGTTCGGCGAGCTGGTGCGCGCCGTCAAGGTGGACCGCCGCGCCTGCCGCGACGCCGCCCTGCGCGGCTTCGCCACGGCCACCGACCTGGCCGACTACCTGGTGAAGAAGGGCCTGCCGTTCCGCGACGCCCACCACGTCGTCGGCCGCGTCGTGGCCCATGCCATCGACAAGGGCGTGAACCTGTCGGCGCTCACCCTCGATGAGTTCAGGCAGTTCTCGAAAGTGATCGGCAAGGACGTCTACAAAAAGCTCTCGCTCGAGGGCTCCGTGGCCGCCCGCAACCACTACGGCGCCACCGCGCCGAACCAGGTCCGCGCCGCAATCCGCCGCGCCCGCAAAACCTGAAAGAAAAGGGGTCGCAGTCCTTTTCTTAAAAAGGAGTCCGTCCCAACACTTTGATTTGAAAAGGACTGCGACCCCTTTTCTTTTAGTGGTATGATCAGTTGACCACTATGTTCAACGCCGTTCGCAAGCAATCCTTGTCCGAGTCGGTCTACCGCCAGCTCGAGGACAAGATCGTCCGCCTGGAACTCGCCGCCGGCGCGGAACTGCCGTCCGAGCGAGAGCTCGCCGAGCGCCTCGGCGTGAACCGCGGCGCGGTGCGCGAGGCGATCAAGCGGCTGCAGCAGGCGGGGCTGGTGGGCGTGCGCCACGGCGGCAACCACGTGGTGCTGAACTACCTCAATGAAGGAGGCCTGGAATTGCTGCCCTCACTGCTGGTCAACAAGCAGGGCCGCGTGAACGGCCCGGTCGTGCGCTCGATCATGGCCCTGCGCTCGGCGCTGGCCCCGGACGTCGCGGCCGGCGCGGCCCGCAAGCCAAATCCGATGCTGGCCGACACGCTCGACGCCATCCTCGCCCGCATGCGCGCGGCGCCCAATGATCGCAAGCTACTGCAGGAACAGGCGCTGGCCTTCTGGCAGCACCTGGTCGAACACGGCGGCAACATCGCCTTCCGGCTGGCCTTCAATTCGATGACCAAGAGCTACCGCCAGGCTTGGGACGTGCTGACGCCGGTGCTGGAAAAAGAATTCCGCGATGTAGGCGGCCTCGCCGCGATCGCCGCGGCGGTGCGCGAAGGCCGGCCCGAGGCGGCCCGCTCCGCCGGCCGGGCGCACGTGGAACTCGGCCGCGCCGCGGTCGAGCGCGTCCTCGGTGCCGCAGGAGAGTCCGCATGAGCCCGGTCAGCAAGATGAATCGTGACGACGCCCGCCAGATGGTCGCTGCCGAGGAAACCGCCCGGCGCAATCCCATGCGGCCGCCCGAACACCTGCCGCGGGAGGCCGGCGTCGCAATCCGCACTTTCGCCTCGCATGACAGCCCGCGCCTGATCCTCCTGTTCGTGCTGATCCTCGGCGGCTGGCGCCTCGCGCTGGGGCACTTCGGCTGGGGCGACCTGCTGGTCGCCGCGGCGCTGGTCGCGTATTTCCCGGTCAACGAGTGGCTGATCCACGTGTTCCTGCTGCACTTCCGGCCGCGCGTGCTCTTCGGCCGCAGGATCGATTTCTACCTGCCGAAAACGCACCGCCACCACCACGCCAACCCCTGGGAGCTGGACTGGGTCTTCATTCCGCGTCACGTGCACCTGTGGACCGTGCCGGCGAGCGCGCTGATCCTCATGGCGCTGTGGCCCTGGAAGGAACTCGCGCTGACCGGGCTCACCGTGTACCTGCTGCTGGGCCTGCACTACGAGTGGGTGCACTACCTCGCGCACATCCCGTGGTGCCCGGAGAACTCGTATTACCAGCGCCGCGTGCGCGAGCACCGCTACCACCACTTCCGCAACGAGAACTATTGGTGGGGCGTGTCGTTCGGGCTGGCCGACCGCATCCTCGGCACGGCCCCAGCGGTGGAGACCACCAGCCGCTCGGGCACGACCCGCGACCTGGGCCTCGACAAAACCGGCCGATGAGCCGGCATTCGCCCGGCCGGCTGCTGCTCGTGGCGCCTGCTCAGGGTGCTTGCGTTCCGGGCGCTTTCAACAAGCGCTTGTCGAAGGTCAGCAGCCTGGCCTTCTG
>JAYUGN010000323.1:0-8794 GCA_043767605.1 Gammaproteobacteria bacterium | reverse complement strand
CCGGCTGCGGGGCGCCAAAGGCCGGCGCGGCAGCAAACGCCAGGACCAGCGCGAACGCGGCCGCGTGTGTCCCCCAACAGGACGTCATGGGCGTCCTTACTGCCCGAGCTGCGCGGGCGTCAGCGCCTGCCACTGGCCGGGCTTCTGCGACAGGTAATACGTGCCACCCAGGTCAATGACGATGTTGCTCTGGTTCTCCGCGACGTAGTCGGTACCGGGCACTTTCTTCACGAGCGTATCCGGCGCCTCGGCACCGGGCCCGAACGGGCTCTTCTCGATGAAGCGCGCCAGCAGCCACGACAGCGCCATGTAGCTGGCAGGCTTGTCGATGTTGACCGTGGCCTTGTGCGTGAACGCCGGGCCGAAGAACTTGATGCCGGCCGGCACATGCGTGATCAGCGGCGTCGGGATGTCGCGCAGGTCGGCGGCCTGGATCGGGCTGCCGGACAGCGCGCGTCCGTGCTCGGGCAGGAAGATCATGACCGTGTTGCGCTTGCCCGCCTTCAGCGAGTCCACGAATTTGTGCAGGTCGCGCACCATGAAGGCGGCGACGTCCTGGTACTGGTCCTTCTTGTCGCGCGTCCACCACTTCTTCTCGTCGGCCCAGTGCGAGCCGGCGTGCAGGTTCACCGTGTTGTAGTAAAGCGCGGCGCGCTCGGGCACCTTGCCGCCCACCGGCTGCTCGCGCAGCGCCTGCCACTTCGCGAACATCGTGGCGTCGTTGAAGGTCGAGGACTCGTCGAAGAAAATCGCCTCCTTCTTCATGCCCTTGTCCGGCATCAGGAACTGGGCGTTGTCGAGGCCGTTCTGCTTGATGTCGCGGATGTAGTCGCCGTAATGGCCGTCGTGGCTCATCGACACGTAGTTCACGTAGCCGTCGGACTTCAGGCTCTCGAACAGCATGCAAGTGGCCGGCGCCGGGTTGTAGACCTCCGTGTGGCTGGTCTGGCCGCAGTTCGAGCGCAGCAGGCGCAGCACGGACGGGTTGCTGTACGAGCTGACGCTGTTGAAGTTCGTGAAGCTGTAGTCGAACTCGCCGAAGAAGGAATCCTTGTCCAGGCCCACTTCCTTGAGGTCCTGCCAGGCCATCGAGCAGACGTGCACGATGACGATGTCGAAGGCCGGGCCCGAGGGCTTCTTGAACAGCACCACGCGCTCGGATTCACTGCCGTAGAACGACTCGAGGTATTTCTGCGGGCTGTCGAACTTTGCGGCGGCAGCAGCCGCCGCGGCGGCCTTGGCCTGCTCTTTGGCGGCCTCGCTGTCGGCCTGGTGGGTCAGGAGCGGCGCGGCGATGAGCGCGAGGGCGACGGCCACCGAATTCGCGAGCCGGAATTTGCGCGCGAGATAGAAGAACCCGAGCGCTGAAACAACTACGGCAACGATGATCACGTCGAAATAACCTCCGATGAACGACACGATGTAACCCAGCGACGGCAGGCCCTGCTGGCCCAAATGCTCCCTGGCTTCGAGCGGCGGGGGCAGCCATGAATCGTGCCACAAAAGGGCGGCTGCCAAGCCCGTATTCACGAGCTGCCGCAGTAGCAAAAACATACGGTTGGCCTCGAGTTTTGGAGGCAGCGGACAGGCCACAAAAGCCAGGAACGCAAGGTTCAGCGGCAGCGAGAGGTTGATCGAGCCGCGCCAGAGCAGGAACAGCTTGAGCGCGAAATACGCGTTCCAGACCACCATCGGCCGCCTCAGGGGGAGGTCGCGACGTAGTCGCAGGTCGAGGCGCCCGGCGTCTCGGCCGAGTCATAGGGCGAAGTCAGGATCGTGTACTGGCCCGAGGCCGGGCAGGTGAACACGTTCTTCGGGCAGCCGCCGCCGCAGCTTTCGTCGTCGTAGGCGCGCTCGGCGCCGGCATGGCCGTTGGCCGCATCGCCGCCGGTGGTGCAGGGACCCGTGCCGTCGCAGATGCGCATCTGCGGATCCCCCGTGCAACTGCCCTGCCCGCAGTCGGTGCCACAGGCCACCGTGACCTGCGACCCCGGCGTGCACGACAGCGTCCCGCGTTGCGTCCAGCCGCAATCGCGCTGCTGCTTGAGTTCGCGCGAGCAGGCGCCGAGCGGATCCACGGCCGCCTCGGACGGATTGGTCACCGCCACCTGCGTCACGTCGTCGGCGTAGTTCGACTCGACGATCGAGCGGTTGGCGTTCACCTCGAGCCGCAGCTGGTAGTCGCCGGCCGGGACGTCGGTCACGTCCACCCACTGGCAATCGAGCTTCTGCGGGTAATTGTCGGCCCAGCCCGGCGAGATGCCCTGCGGGTTCTTGCCGTCCACGTCGCAGGCGGGGAACTGCGAGGTGGACGGAATCCAGGGCGAGCCGAACTCCACCTGCTCGTCGTCGCGCAGGCAGAACGACTGCTTGTGGCCCGCGATCGGCGCTCCGCCGGCATCCAGCACGGGACCCCCGGCCGCATCGAGCAGCTGGTAGTCCGAAAAACCCTGGTAGTGGAAATGCTGGTGGCAAGGCGCGAACTCGAACAGGCCATCGCCGGCGGCGATGTGGTCGGCGGGCACGCCGAAATCCACCGCTTCGGTGCCGTAGTTCGGCGCAAAGCTGTCGAAGCGCAGCACGCGGCGCCAGCCCGGCGCGGCAACGCAGGCTTCCTGCACGGCGCAATCGCCGATCGGGAAGTTCTTCCAGACCACGCGCGCGCTGTTGTACGCGCGGTCGTGGTCGAAGCTCAGGTCGGCGAGGTCGCAGGCATCGCCGAGCGAATCGCCGTCGGCGTCGAGCTGGCTCGCGTTCGCGGCGGACGGGCAGTTGTCGCAGGCATCGCCCACGCCGTCCTGGTCGGCGTCGAGCTGCGCGGCATTGACGGTCGCGGGGCAATTGTCGGTGCTATCGGCGATGCCGTCGCTGTCCAGGTCGGGCGCAGGCGGCGGCGCACCGCCTCCTCCTCCACCGCAGGCGGCCAGCGCAAGAGCCCCCGTGATCAGCAAGGCCCTACCGCGCATCCAGCGTCCCCGAAATCCCCATGGGTCAGCTTACCCCTACAGGCGGCCTGCGACCTTGGTCGAAGCCGCGTCAAAGATCTTCTCGGCATTGGCGGCGAGGAAATTCTTGAACACCTTCGTGCCGCCCTTGCCGTCCGGCACCGGGCCGCGCTCGATGATCTCGACGAACTGCTTTTCGGTTTGCGCGCTGCCGGTGCGGCCGTCGGCCTCGCGCACGGGCGTCGCCACCGTGGCGGCCATCGTCGCGGTCTGGCGCAGCTTCGTGCCCGGCGCGCCCTGGATCGCGGGCAACAGCCTGAAGCCCTTGCGCCGCATCGCCTCGGCCATCGCCTCGATGCCCGCAAAGCCGGCCGCGCGCACATCGATCGTCACATGGTTGAAGTCCGGCCCCAACGCGAGTGCGCTCGCGGCCTCGCCCGACACCGCGGCGACCGCCTCGAGCGTGGCGCGCAATATCGGCGGGCCGTTGCGGTGCATCAGCGCACCGGCGACCCACTCCACGAATTCCTCCGCAACCGGCTCGGCCAGGCCGCGGTCGCGCCGCGCCTGGTCAATCAGCGCGCGCAGCGGCGCGTAATCCACTGCGGCCGCCTGCCCTGCGCAGTCCTGCTCGATGAGCGCGACGAACGGCTTGCCGAATGCGGCGAGGTCCACCTGCGAGACGAAGATCTTGAACTGGCTGGCGTCCTCGCCCGGCACCTGCAGGTCGAAGCTCCTGAGCTTCTTGGCCGGGAATTCGTAGTCGAGGTCGCGCTTGAATCCCATGACTCCGGCGGCCGCGACGAACAGGTCGCGCACCCCGGCATCGGCGACGCGGATGGCGCCGTGGTCGTTGCGGAAGGTCCCGCCCTGTTCGCGCACCAGCGCCTGCAGGGCGACGAAGTCCGGCACGTGGCGCGCGAACTTGGCGGTGGCGCGATCCACGAACAGCGCGCGGATCCGGTCGGGGGTCAGTCGCATAAGGCTGGGGTTGGCGAAGGCTGGGGTCAGACCCCAAACGGGGTCTGACCCCAGCCTTAGTTGATCGGGATGTTGCGCCCGTAGAAGATCTCGAGGATCTCGTGGTTCACGCGCTCGCGGATGCGCTTGGCCTCGCGCGGCGGCAGCTCGGACACGCCCTCGCCGAACAGGTAGCCGTCGAGGTCGAGTTCCTTCAGGCGCATCTTCGTGTGGAAGATGTTCTCCTGGTACACGTTCACGTCCACCATCGTGTAGCGATCCTTGATCTCCTTGGCGATGAAGTTCTGGATCGAGTCGATCTGGTGGTCGATGAAGTGCTTCATGCCGCGCACGTTGCGGGTGAAGCCGCGCACGCGGTAGTCGGCGATGACGATGTCCGATTCGAAGCTGTTGATCAGGAAGTTCAGGACCTTCAGCGGCGAGATGTAGCCGCAGGTGCTGACGTCGATGTCGGCCCGGAAGGTGGACAGCCCCTGCTCCGGGTGGTTCTCCGGGTAGGTGTGCACCGTGATATGGGATTTATCCAGGTGCGCGACCACCGATTCCTTCTCGACCTTGTCGCCCGGGGGCTGCACGCCCTGGTGGTGGCCCTCGGAGATCAGCATCGTCACCGACGCGCCCTGCGGGTCGTAGTCCTGGCGCGCGACGTTGAGGATGTTGGCGCCGATGATGTCCGCGACCTCCGTGAGGATGTCGGTGAGGCGCTCGGCGTTGTAGGCCTCGTCGATGTACTCGATGTACTCCTGCTGGTGCTGCGACGTGCGCGCATAGCAGATGTCGTAGATGTTGAACGACAGCGACTTGGTGAGGTTGTTGAACCCGAGAAGCTTGAGTTTCGGGTTGCTGGTCGGCTTGGCCAAATCCGTGATTCCGGGGTGATCTCTTAAGGCGCGAATTATGCCTCTTTTATTTCGAAATCGTGCGTCATTTTCGCCCCGGCCCGGCCGAGCATGATCGAGGCCGAACAGTACTTCTCGGCCGACAGCTTCACCGCGCGCTCGACCTGGTTGGCGAGCAGGCCCTTGCCCGCCACGATGAAGTGCAGGTGGATCGCCGTGAACACCTTGGGCTCGGTCTCGGCGCGCTCGCCCTTCACCTCCACCTGCACGTCCGAGATCGGCTGGCGGGCCTTCTTGAGGATGTGGACGATGTCCACGGCCGAGCAGGCGCCGACCGACATGAGCATCAGTTCCATCGGCCGCACACCGAGGTTGCGGCCGCCGATATCGGCGGGGCCGTCCACCACGATGGCGTGGCCGCTGCCCGCCTCGGCGGTGAAGGCGGCGTTCTCGACCCACTTGATGCGGGCTTCCATGGTCTTGTTCCGGTTGTGAGGGCTTAGGCTGTGGTATTTTCGATGAAACCATTCCGGGATGCACCGGGAGCACAGGGACCATGCTCGACAGCCCGATCATCCAGACTTTCGTGGCGCAGGCGCACAAGCGCAGCTACCCGCCCAAGCACACCATCCTGCACGCGGGCGACGTCCCGACCACGCTGTTCTTGATCCTCGAAGGCTCGGTCAGCATCCTGCTCGAGGACAAGGATGGCAAAGAAATCGTGCTGGCCTACCTCGGCCCCGGCGACTTCTTCGGCGAGATGTGCCTGTTCCCCGAACAGAAGGCCCGCACCGCCATCGTCCGCACCCGCGCCCAGCCCACGCTGGTCGCCGAGGCCACCTACACCTCGTTCCGCCAGTTCGCGACCAGCCACCACGAGATCATGTACCAGATCGCCGGCCAGCTCGCCGCGCGCCTGCGCGGCACCAGCCAGCGGCTCGGCGACCTCGCGTTCCTCGATGTGGCCGGTCGTCTCGCCCACATCCTGCTGGACCTCAGCAAGAAGGCGGACTCCGCCGAGCATCCGCGCGGCCGCGTGGTGCGGATCAGCCGCCAGGAGCTGGCGCGCAACGCCGGCTGCTCGCGCGAGATGGCCGGGCGCGTGCTGAAGAAGCTGGAGGAAGACGGCCTGGTGCTCAGCCAGGGCCGCAACGTCGTGGTGCTTACGCCAGTAGCGCCGTAAAATGGCGCGGATGATTAATCGTAGGCTGGGCTGAGCGCGCCAAGCCCAGCGGCAGCTAGCCGAAGCTGGGCTTCGCTACGCTCAGCCCAGCCTACATTCAGCCCAGCCTACTTTCAGCCCAGCCTACGCGAGCAGTTCCCGCAGGGCCGCGCCCGGGCTCTCCGCCCGCATCAGCGATTCGCCGACCAGGAAGCGCCGCACGCCGGCCTCCATCATCTGCTGCACGTCCGCCGGCGCGGCAATGCCGCTCTCCGTCACGACGTCCGAGCCCGGCGGGCAATGAGGCAGCAGGTCCAGCGTGGTCGAGAGGCGGGTCTCGAAGGTCCGCAGGTTGCGGTTGTTGATGCCCAGCAGCACCGGCGCCGCCATGCGGGCGCGCAGCACCGAGTCCAGCTCGGAGCGCTCGTGGATCTCCACCAGCACGTCCAGCCCGCTCTCGCACGCGGCGCCGGCCAGCTCGTTCATCTGCGCCGAGGACAGCGCCGCGGCGATCAGCAGCACCGCATCGGCGCCGAGCGCGCGCGCTTCCATTATTTGCAGCGTGTCGAGCATGAAGTCCTTGCGGATCACAGGCAGCGCGCAGGCCGCGCGCGCCAGCTTGAGGTGCTCGTTGGCGCCGAGAAAGAAGCGTTCGTCGGTCAACACCGACAGGCAGGTCGCGCCGCCCGCCTCGTAGTCCTGCGCCAGCGCCGGCGGATCGAAATCGGTGCGGATCAGGCCGCGGCTCGGCGAGGCCTTCTTGATCTCGGCGATGACCGCGGCGCCGGTGGCCGCGCGTCGGCGCAGCGCCGCGGCGAAGCCGCGCGGCGGCGACTGTCCGGCGGCGAGGTCCGCGAAGGACTGCGGCGAGAACTTCTTGCGGAGTGAGCCGATTTCCTCGCGCTTCTGCTCGAGGATGCGTTGCAAAATATCCATCTACCCGGCCGCGGCGCGCGTTGCCGCGACGAACTCGTCCACTTTTTTCCGCGCAGCGCCCGAGGCAATGGTGGCGCGCGCTTTCTCGATGCCGCTGCCGATCGAGTCCGCGAGGCCGGCCACGTACAGCGCCGCGCCGGCGTTCAGCGCCACCACCTCCAGCGCCGGGCCCTTGTTGCCTTCCAGCGCCTGGATCAGCCGCGTCTTGGATTCCATCGCGTTCTCGACCCGCAGGTTGCGGCTGGCCGACATGGCCATGCCGAAATCCTCCGGGTGCACGTCGTACTCGCGCACCGCCCCGTCGCGCAGCTCGCCGACCATGGTGGCGCCGCCGAGGGTGAGCTCGTCAAGGCCGTCGCGGCCCCACACCACCAGCGCGCGCACCACGCCCAGGCGCTGCAGCACGCGCACCTGGATGCCGACGAGATCCGGATGGAACACCCCCATCAGGATCGACGGCGCATCCGCCGGGTTGGTCAGCGGCCCGAGGATGTTGAAGATCGTGCGCACGCCGAGCTCCTTGCGCACCGGACCGACCGCCTTCATCGCCGGATGGTGGATCGGCGCGAACATGAAGCCCATGCCGCAGCCTTCGATGCAGCGCGCCACGGCATCCGGCTGCAGCTCGATGTTGGCGCCGAGGGCCTCGAGCACGTCGGCCGCGCCGGATTTCGAGGACACGCCGCGGTTGCCGTGCTTGGCCACGCGCGCGCCGGCCGCCGCCGCGACGAAGGCGCAAGCGGTGGAAATGTTGAAGCTGTGCGAGGCATCGCCGCCAGTGCCGACGATGTCGAGGAAGTGCGGATGCCGGCCGACCGTGACCTTGCGCGCGAATTCCTTCATGACCTGCGCGGCGGCAGCGATCTCTCCGACGGTTTCTTTCTTGACCCGCAGGCCAGTCAGCAACGAGGCGATCATGACCGGCGAGGCCTCGCCACGCATGATCGTGCGCATGAGGTCCACCATCTCGTCGTGGAAGATCTCGCGATGCTCGATGGTGCGCTGCAGGGCTTCCTGAAGAGTCAGAGCCATGTGTCATCCCGAGCGCAGCGACGAGGGACCTCTTGCTTCATGTCCGTTCCAGAAAATTGCGCAGCAAGGCGTGGCCGTGCTCCGTCAGGATCGATTCCGGGTGGAACTGTACCCCTTCCACCGGCAAGGTTTTATGGCGCAGGCCCATGATCTCGTCGCGCGAGCCGTCGGCCTTCTGCGTCCAGGCCGTCACCTCGAGGCAATCCGGGAAACACTGTTCGTCCACGATCAGCGAGTGGTAGCGCGTGGCGGTGTACGGGGTCGGCAATTTCCTGAACACGCCTTCGCCGCGGTGGTGAATCTGCGAGGTCTTGCCGTGCATGATCGCGCGCGCGCGCACGACCTTGCCGCCGAAGGCCTGGCCGATGCTCTGGTGGCCCAGGCACACGCCGAGGATCGGGAATTTGCCGGCGAGCTGGTCGATCAGCGGAAGGCAGATGCCCGCCTCGTTGGGCGTGCACGGGCCCGGCGACAGCACGATGTGGCTGGGCCTCCGCCTGGCGACTTCATCCACCGTGATCTGGTCGTTGCGGTGGGTCTGTACCTGCGCGCCCAGTTCGCCCAGGTACTGGACGAGGTTGTAGGTGAACGAGTCGTAGTTGTCGATCATGAGGACCATGTGGCACCTAACTGCTTGTTTTATTAGCGGCTAACACACTAAGCAACACGCTGGATACCCGCTTGCATACCCTCAATTTCTCGGGTTGCCCGCGGTTCCTGGAGGCATTAGGGGACGCTGCACCAACGGTTCATGGGTCTTCGAACTCACCAAGTCTCGGGCGGCCATTCTAGCTGCTCGGAGGACGGCGCCATGGGCGACTTGATCCAAGTCAATGCGGCGGTTCCGCCTCAGCCGCACCCTGATCGCCATGAGCAGCTCTACGACATTGGATCACCCC
>JAYUGN010000322.1:0-8822 GCA_043767605.1 Gammaproteobacteria bacterium | reverse complement strand
GCACGACGCTGGCCGATTTCGCCACGCGCAACTTGTTCTGCCCGGGGTCCGGCTTCAGCGAGACCACCTGCGGCATCGGCTACTCCGGCGGATCCGCGCTGCTGCTCATGCTGCTGCTCCTGTCCCTGTACACCTGGCACCGGGTGATGGGTTCGGTCTCGATCAACACGGTGTCGTCGCCGAAGACCGAGATGTTCTACTGGGTCACGATCATGTTTTCGCAGACGCTCGGCACGGCGCTCGGCGACTGGACGGCCGACACGCAGGGGCTCGGTTACCTCGGCAGCGCGGTGATCTTCGGCGGCCTGCTCGTGCTGTGCGCGGCGGCGTACTACTGGACCCGGATTTCGCACGTGGCCTTGTTCTGGGCCGCATTCATCCTCACGCGGCCGCTCGGCGCGGTGCTCGGCGATTTCCTCGACAAGCCGTTCGCGAAAGGCGGGCTGGACCTGAGCCGCTATTCGGCCTCCGCCGCGTTGCTGGCGCTGATGATCGTCTGCGCACTGGTATTCAAGCAGCGTCCCGCGAGCCGCGTGCACTGATTCCGGAGTATCCTTGGCGCCCGATTTTTGCAGGCCCCCGGTCCCGCATGAGCGCGCGCAAAGCCGCTGTTTCCCGCGACACCCAGGAAACCCAGATCCGCGTCGAACTGAACCTCGACGGCACGGGCGTGGCGAAGTTCTCCACCGGCATCGCCTTCCTCGAGCACATGCTCGACCAGGTCGCGCGCCACGGCATGATCGATATCACCGTCGAGGGCAAGGGCGACGTCCACATCGACCACCACCACATGGTCGAGGACATCGGCATCGTGCTGGGCCAGGCGCTCGAGAAGGCGCTGGGTGACAAGTCCGGCGTGCGCCGTTACGGCCATGCCTACGTGCCGCTCGACGAGGCGCTGACGCGCGTCGTCGTGGACCTGTCGGGCCGCCCGGGCCTCGAATACGGCCTGGAATTCCCGCGCGCGCGCATCGCCGAGTTCGACGTGGACCTGTTTCGCGAGTTCTTCCAGGGCTTCGTGAACCACGCCAAGGTCACGCTGCACATCGACAACCTCCGCGGCCGCAACGCGCACCACATCGCCGAGACGGCGTTCAAGGCCTTCGGCCGCGCGCTGCGCATGGCCGTCGAGCCCGATCCGCGCGCCACCGGCGTGCCGTCCACCAAGGGGACCCTCTAGGGCCACGAGGAGATCCCTCGCTGCGCCCGGGATGACAACGTTGGCTGAGACGATCGGCGTCATCGACTACGGCATGGGCAACCTGCACTCGCTGGGCAAGGCCCTCGAGCGCGTCGCCAGCAGCCAGCACATCGTCATCAGCTACGACGCCGAGGAACTGCGCGCCTGCGACAAGCTGGTGCTGCCGGGCGTGGGCGGGGTCAAGGCCTGCATGAACGAGCTGCGGCGCCTGGAGCTCAACGACATGGTGCGCGAGCAGGCGAAGAAGGTGCCGATCCTGGGCATCTGCCTCGGCATGCAGGTGCTGCACGAGTGGAGCGACGAGAACGACGGCGTGCCGGCGCTCGGGCTGATCGCCGGCAAGGTCGTGCGCTTCCCCGACCCGCTGCCCGGCGGCGCCGAGCGGCTCAAGGTGCCGCACATGGGCTGGAACACGGTGAAGCAGGCGGCGAAGCATCCGATCTGGGCGGACGTGCCGGACAACAGCTGGTTCTATTTCGTGCACAGCTACCACTCGGCGCCGCGCAACAAGAAAGACGTGCTCGGCACGGCCGACTACGGCCAGCCGTTTACCGCCGCGGTGGGCCACGACAACATCGCGGCCGTGCAGTTCCACCCGGAAAAAAGCCAGGCGGCCGGCATGACGCTGCTGTCCAATTTCGTCAGCTGGGACGGGCAGGCCTGAATTTGCGCACGCCCTTGCTTTGGTGCAGAGTCAAATGACTCTTTCTCTGCGGCCCCCATGCTGCTGATCCCCGCCATCGATCTCAAGAACGGCCAGTGTGTCCGCCTGCGCCAGGGAAAGATGGACGACGTCACGGTCTTCTCCGACGATCCCGTTGCGGTGGCCAAACGCTGGGCCGACGAGGGCGCGCAGCGCCTGCACGTGGTGGACCTCGACGGCGCCATCAAGGGCACCCCGCTGAACATCAAGATGGTCGAGAAGATCACCGCGGCCGTGAAGATCCCGGTGCAGGTCGGCGGCGGCATCCGCGACGAGGAAACCGTGCAGCGCATGCTCAACGCCGGCGTGCAGTACGTGATCGTCGGCACCAAGGCGATCAACGCGCCGCACTTTTTGCACGACCTGTGCATCGAGTACCCGAGCCACATCCTGGTCAGCATCGATGCCAAGGACGGCCGCGTCGCGCTGAACGGCTGGGCCAAGGTCACCGGGCACGATGCCGTCGAGGCCGCGCAGCACTGCGAGCGCGACGGCGCCGAGGCGATCATCTACACCGACATCGCCCGCGACGGGATGATGAACGGCTTCAACGCCGAGGCCACGCGCAACCTCGCCAAGTCCGTGAAGACGCCGGTGTACGCCTCGGGCGGCATCAGCAGCCTCAAGGACCTGGTCACGCTCAAGGAAATCGAGGGCGACGGCGTCGCCGGTTGCGTGATCGGCCGCGCGCTTTACGAAGGCACCCTGACTCTGAAGGACGCAATCAAGGCGCTGGCGTAGCCCCTCATGTTGGCCAAACGCATCATCCCCTGCCTCGACATCGACCGCGGCCGCGTGGTCAAGGGCGTGCGTTTCGAGGACATGCAGGACGCCGGCGATCCGGTGGAGATCGCGCGCCGCTACGACCACGAGGGCGCCGACGAGCTGGTGTTTCTCGACATCACCGCGAGCATCGAGGAGCGGCCGACGCTGTTCAAGGTGGTCGAGGCGGTGGCCGAGCAGATCTACATCCCGCTCACCGTTGGCGGTGGCGTGAAGCAGCCGGGCGACGTGCGCGCCCTGCTCTCGGCTGGCGCCGACAAGGTCGCGATCAACACGGCGGCCGTGGACAACCCGGACCTCGTCACCGAGGCGGGCAACCGCTACGGCGTGCAGTGCATCGTCGTGGCGATCGATGCCAAGCGCGTGAAGTCGCGCAAGGGCGCGCCGGCGCGCTGGGAAGTCTTCACGCACGGCGGCCGCAAGGCGACCGGGCTCGACGCCGTGGAATGGGCCGCGAAGATGGTCGAGAAAGGCGCCGGCGAGCTGCTGCTCACCAGCATCGACAAGGACGGCACCAAGTCCGGCTACGACATCGAGCTGCTCAAGGCCGTGACGCAGGCGGTTACCGTGCCGGTCATCGCCTCAGGCGGCGTCGGCTCGCTCGAGCACCTGCTGCAGGGCTTTGCCGAGGGCGGCGCGGATGCCGTGCTGGCCGCCAGCATCTTCCACCAGGGCACCTTTACCGTGGCCGACGCCAAGAAATTCCTGGCGGACAAGGGCGTCCGCGTCCGGCTCTGATCAAGGTCATTCCCGCGGATGCGGGCATGACGAATTGAGGTCACACCACGGCGCTACACTACGCGGATGGATGTCCTCGCCGAGCTCTATGAAACGCTGCGCGCGCGCAAGGGCGCGAGCGCGGACAGTTCGTACGTGGCAAAGCTCTACGCCGGCGGCCTCGACGCGATCCTCAAGAAGGTCGGCGAGGAAGCCACCGAGACGGTGATCGCGGCCAAGGGCGGCGGGCAGGAGGCGCTGGTGCACGAGCTCGCCGACCTGTGGTTCCACACGCTGGTGCTGATGGCGCACGAGGATGTGCCGCTGTCCGCGCTGACCGACGAGCTCGCGCGGCGATCCGGCCGTTCCGGCCTCGATGAGAAAGCAGGACGGCCGGCGTAGCGCCGGCCGCGGGATTCACGAAAAGGGTGATGACATGGGCAGTCTGAGCATCTGGCATTGGCTGATCTTGCTGGCCGTCGTCGTGCTGATTTTCGGCACGAAGAAGCTGCGCGGCGCGGGCGGCGACCTCGGGGCGGCAGTCAAGAACTTCAAGGAAGCGGTGCGCGAAGGCGAATCCGAGACGTCCAAGCCCGCCAACCCCGCCGACAAGAAACCGGATGCATAGCGAAGCTCGCCTCTCTCTTCGGGAGAGGCCGGCGCGCAGCGCCGGGTGAGGGATATGTTCGACGTCGGTTTTTCCGAGTTGGTGCTGTGCTTCCTGGTGGCGCTGGTCGTGCTCGGCCCGCAGCGCCTGCCGGAAGTCGCCCGCACGCTGGGACGCTGGACTGGCCGCGCCAAGAGCTACGTGCGCACCTTGAGCGCCGAGCTGGATCGCGAGACCGCCGGCAACAACGTGATGCGCGAGATCCGCGAGGCCGGCAGCGCGCTGCGCACGGAAGTGGAGTCGGCGAAGTCCGCGCTGAAGATGCCGCCCGCCGCACCGACCGAGCCGGGCAGTGAACGCAAGTGAACCGGGGCTCGAGCAGCCGCTGATCGCTCACCTGCTGGAACTGCGCTCGCGGCTGCTGAAGATCCTGCTGTACATCGGCCTTGCGTTCATCCCGGCGGCGATCTGGGCCAAGGAGCTGTACAGCTTCCTGGCCGCGCCGCTGTTGCGCCTGTTGCCCGAGCACGGCTCGATGATCGCCACCGAGGTGGCCTCGCCGTTCCTCACGCCGTTCAAGCTCGCCGCCGTCGTGGCGTTCGTCGCCGCGTTGCCCGGCGTGCTGTACCAGGTGTGGGCCTTCATCGCGCCGGGCCTGTACCGCAGCGAGCAGCGCCTGGTGGTGCCGCTGCTCATCTCGAGCACGCTGCTGTTCTACGCGGGCGTCGCCTTCGCCTACTACCTCGTGCTGCCGGGCGTGTTCAAGTTCACGCTGGCCTTCGCGCCCGAGGGCGTGGCGGTGATGACCGACATCAGCAAGTACCTGGATTTCGTGCTGTCGCTGTTCCTGGGCTTCGGCCTGACGTTCGAGGTGCCGGTGGCGATCGTGCTGATGGTCTGGAGCGGCTTCGTCACCCCGGCCATGCTGGCCAGCAAGCGCGACTACGTGATCGTCGGCGTGTTCTTCGTGGCCGCGATCATGACGCCGCCGGATATTTTTTCCCAGGTCGCGATGGCCATCCCGATGTACCTGCTCTACGAGCTCGGCATCGTCGCGGCGCGCTGGCTGGTGCCGGGCAGCAAGCAGGTGGAAGCGCAGGCCCAGCTCACGCGCAAGCCGCTGGAATGACAAGGCCCCGTTCCGACAGGGCAATGTTGTGAACGGGACGCTGCCCGCGGGCCCCGCGCAATGGCTCGCGGCGGGCCGCCCTTATGCGCATCGCGGCCACGAAACCTTTTTCCGGGAACAGGCGCGCGAGCCGGGCGCCACTACAGCGCTGCTGCTGATCCACGGCTTCCCGACTTCGGGCTGGGACTGGCACAAGCTCTGGCCGCAGCTCGTGCAGCAGTTCCCGCGCGTGATCGCGCCGGACATGATCGGTTTCGGCCTTTCCGCCAAGCCCGCGGACTACGACTACTCGATCCTCGATCAGGCCCACCTGCACGAAGCCCTGCTTGCGCACCTGAGCGTCACGCGCGTGCACATCCTGGCGCACGACTACGGCGACACAGTGGCGCAGGAACTGCTGGCACGGCATCTCGATCGGCGCGAATCCCCGCTCCCCCTTGGGGGAGAGGGCAAGGGTGAGGGGGCGGAGATCCTCTCGTGCACGCTGCTCAACGGCGGCCTGTTTCCCGAGACGCACCACGCGCGCACGGCGCAGAAGCTGTTGCTGACGCCGTTGGGGCCGCTGCTGTCGCGGCTGATGAACCGCAAGAATTTCGAGAAGAGTTTTTCCGCCGTGTTCGGCGCCGGTACGCAGCCCAGTGCGCAGGAGCTCGAGGAATTCTGGAGCATCATCCAGCGCGACGGCGGCAACCGGATCATGCACCGGCTGATCCGCTACATCCCCGAGCGGCGCGCCCATCGCGAGCGCTGGGTCGGCGCGCTGCAGAAAACCCCAGTGCCGCTGTGCCTGATCAACGGCCCCGATGACCCCGTCTCAGGCGCGCACATGGTCGCGCGTTACCGCGAGCTGGTTGGCAAGGGCGAAATCGTTTCGCTGCCCGGCATTGGCCACTACCCGCAAGCCGAGGATCCCGCCGGCGTCCTGCGCGCTTTCCTGGATTTTCACGCTAAGGTTGCGACATGAGCCGCCCGTTCAAGTTCTGCCCGCGCTGCGCGAGCCCGCTGGAGGTCGTGCAATACGACGGCGTCACGCGCCATCGCTGCCCCGACAAGGCCTGCGGCTTCGTGCACTGGAACAACCCGGTGCCGGTCGTGGCGGCGATCATCGAGTACGACGGCCAGGCCCTGCTCGCGCGCAATGCGCAGTGGCCGGAAAAAATGTTCGGCCTGGTCACGGGTTTCCTCGAGGCCAACGAGGCGCCCGACACCGGCGTCCTGCGCGAGGTGAAGGAGGAAGTCGGCCTCGAGGGCAAGATCGAGACTTTCGTGGGTCACTACAACTTCCCGCAGATGAACCAGCTGATCATCGCGTACCACGTGAAGGCGGAAGGCGCGATCCGTTGCAACGAGGAAATCGCCGAGACCAAGCTCGTGCCGTTCGACAAATTGCGGCCCTGGCCGACCGGCACCGGTTACGCGGTGCGCGATTTCCTTGCCGCACGCGGCTTCAAGCCCGAGATGCAGCTGCTGAACCCGCTGCAGGTGATCCCGGCGTTTCTGCCGCTGGGCGAGAGGATCGGTACGGCCGGCCAGCCCAGCGCGGAACACTTTCAGCTGATCGCCGCGAGCGGTTATCGCAGCGTGATCAATCTGGCACTGGCCGATTCGCCGGGACACCTGCCGCACGAAAAAGAATTGGTCGAAGGCCTGAGCCTGAAGTACGTACACATTCCCGTGCGCTTCGATGCGCCGACGCCGATGGATCTGGCGCTGTTCTTCGAGGCGCTCGACGACGCTGGCCACAAGACCTTCGTGCACTGCATTGCCAACAAGCGCGTGTCGGCCTTCCTGTTCCTGTATCGCGTGCTGAAACTGGGCCATCCGGTGGCCGAGGCCGAGATGGCGCTGCACCGGATCTGGACGCCGGATCCGGTGTGGCAGGAATTCATAGATAGTTCCCTTAAGGGACTAAAGTAAGGCCCGGCGGATCAATTCCGCTACCATCCTGAGCAATGACCGCCGAAGACGTGCGGGGCCAGGACCCCGATCCGCAGGAAACCCGCGAGTGGCTGGACGCACTCGAAGCGGTGCTGGAGCGCGAAGGCCCCGAGCGCGCCCACGCGTTGCTCGAAGCGCTGGTCGAAAAAGCCCGCCGCACCGGCACATTCCTGCCGTTTTCGCCGACCACCGCTTACCTCAACTCGATCCCGACGCACCTCGAGAAGCGATCGCCCGGCGACCACGCGCTCGAGTGGAAGATCCGCTCGATCATCCGCTGGAACGCGATGGCGATGGTGGTCAATTCCAACCGCGAGCACGCCGGCATCGGCGGCCACATCGCCAGCTTCGCGAGCGCGGCGACGCTGTACGACGTCGGCTTCAACCATTTCTGGAAAGGCCCGCAGCATCCCGACGGCGCCGACCTCGTGTACGTGCAAGGCCACTGCACGCCGGGCATTTACGCGCGCGCCTATCTCGAAGGCCGGCTTACGCTCGACCAGCTGAAGAACTTCCGCATGGAAGCCAAGGGCAAGGGCCTGCCTTCGTATCCGCACTCCTGGCTGATGCCCGAGTTCTGGCAGTTCGCGTCGGTGTCGATGGGCCTCGGGCCCATCATGGCGATCTACCAGGCGCGCTTCATGAAGTACCTGCACAACCGCGGCATCGCCAACACCGCCAATCGCAAGGTCTGGTGTTTCTGCGGCGACGGCGAAATGGACGAGCCCGAATCGCTCGGCGCGGTGGATATCGCCGAGCGCGAGCAGCTCGATAACCTGATCTTCGTCGTCAACTGCAACCTGCAGCGGCTCGACGGCCCGGTGCGCGGCAACGGCAAGGTGATCCAGGAACTCGAGGGCGTGTTCCGCGGCGCCGGCTGGAACGTCATCAAGGTGGTGTGGGGCGCGGCCTGGGATGCGCTGCTCGCGCAGGACAAGAACGGCGCGCTGCTGAAGGTGATGAACGACACCGTCGATGGCGAATACCAGAACTTCAAGGCCAAGGGCGGCAAGTACACGCGCGAGCATTTCTTCGCCAAGCACCCGGACGTGCTCAAGCTCGTCGAGACGATGACCGACAAGGACATTGCCGAGCTGAACCGTGGCGGCCACGACCCGCACAAGATCTACGCGGCGTATTACGAGGCGGTGAACAACGCCAGGGGCCGCCCGACCGTGATCCTCGCCAAGACCGTGAAGGGTTACGGCATGGGCGAGGCCGGCGAGGGCCAGAACATCACGCACCAGCAGAAGAAGATGGGCGAGGAAGAACTGAAGGCTTTCCGCGACCGCTTCTCGCTGCCGATCTCGGATGACCAGATCGCCTCGACACCCTTCTACCGCCCTGCCGACGATTCACCCGAGATGCAGTATTTGCAGGAGCGGCGCAAGCAACTCGGCGGCTACCTGCCGTCGCGCCAGGTTTCGAAGGAAAAGCTGCAGATCCCCGAGCTCGCCACCTGGCAGCGCCTGCTCGAGGCCAGTGGCGAACGCGAGATTTCCACCACGATGGCGTTCGTGCAGTTCCTGCAGACGCTCGTGCGCGACAAGAACATGGGCTCGCGCGTGGTGCCGATCGTGCCGGATGAGGCGCGCACTTTCGGCATGGAAGGCATGTTCCGCTCTCTCGGCATTTATTCGATCGTCGGCCAGAAGTACAACCCCGAGGACGCCGACCAGCTCGCGTTCTACAAGGAGGACATCAAGGGCCAGATCCTCGAGGAAGGCATCACCGAGGCCGGCGC
>JAYUGN010000321.1:0-8848 GCA_043767605.1 Gammaproteobacteria bacterium | reverse complement strand
CTTTCCGGGAGCACACTCGTCATGAAGCTCGTCACTTCAGTGGCTGCTGTCGCGGTCGCCCTGCTTGGCGCCTGCGCCGCAACGCCCATGGCTGATTCCGTCAAGCCCGCCAGCGCTGCCAATCCCTTCTTCCATCGCAGCACGCTGCCGTACGAACTGCCGCCGTTCGACAAGATCCACAACGAGGACTTCCGATCGGCGTTCGACAAGGGCATGGCTGATCACCTGGCCGAGATCCAGGCGATCGTGAACAACCCCGAAAAGCCGACCTTCGACAACACCATCGTCGCGATGGAGCGTTCGGGCCAGCTGCTCGGCCGCGTTGGCATCACCTTCAACAACCTGTCCAGCTGCAACACCAACGACGAGATCAAGAAAATCGACACCGAGTACTCGCCGAAGCTGACTGCGCACAATGACGAGGTCTATCTGAACGCGGCGCTGTACGCGCGCGTGAAGGCCCTCTACGACGCACGCAAGAAGCTTGACCTCGACACGCAGGCCCTGCGCCTGGTCGAGAAGTACCACACCGATTTCGTGCGCGCGGGCGCGAAGCTTGATGACAAGCAGAAGGCGCAGCTGCGTGCGATCAACGAAGAACTCTCTTCGCTCGGCACCAAGTTCCAGCAGAACCTGCTCGAGGACACCAACGCCTCCGCGGTGGTCGTGGACTTGCGCGAGGAACTCGACGGCCTCGCGGAAGACCAGATCGCGCCGCTGGCCGAGGCCGCCAAGGCCCGCAAGCTCGACGGCAAGTACGTGATCCAGCTGATCCTGCCCACCGGACAGCCGGCACTGGCGCAGCTCAAGAACCGCGCTCTGCGCGAGCGCATCTATCGCGCCTCGATCGAGCGCGCCAACCACGGCAACGAGCACGACAACAAGGCGGTGGTCGCGCGCATCGTGAAGCTGCGCGCCGAGCACGCCGCGATGCTGGGTTACAAGAGCCACGCCGAGGAAATCCTGGCGGTCGAGACCGCGCGCACGCCGGCCGCCGTCAACAAGATGCTGGCCAAGCTCGCGCCGGCTGCGGTGGCGAACGCGAAGAAGGAAGCCGCCGACATGCAGAAGCTGATCGACAGGCAGAAGGGCGGGTTCAAGCTCGAGCCCTGGGACTGGGCCTTCTACTCGGAGCAGGTGCGCAAGGCGCGCTACGACTTCGACGAGTCGCAGATGAAGCCCTACCTCGAGATCGACCGCGTGCTGAAGGACGGTGTGTTCTACGCCGCCGGCCGCCTGTACGGCTTGTCCTTCAAGGAGCGCGCCGACCTGCCGGTGTACGAGCCGAGCGTGCGCGTGTTCGAGGTCTCGGAGGATGGCGGCAAGGCGCTCGGCCTGTTCCTGTTCGACCCGTACGCGCGCGAGAGCAAGCGCGGCGGCGCCTGGATGAACAACTACGTGAACCAGAGCGCGCTGATGGGCACCGGGCCGGTGGTCGCAAACCACCTGAACATCCCGCAGCCGCCGAAAGGCCAGCCGACGCTGCTGACCTTCGACGAGGTCAGCACAATGTTCCACGAGTTCGGCCACGCACTGCACGGCCTGTTCTCGAACGTGAAGTACCCGTACTTCTCCGGCACCAACGTGCCGCGCGACTTTGTCGAGTATCCCTCGCAGGTCAACGAGATGTGGGCGACCTGGCCCGAGGTGCTGCAGCACTACGCAAGGCACTACCAGACCGGCGAGCCGATGCCGCAGGCGCTGGTGGACAAGGTAAAGGCCTCGGAGAAATTCAACCAGGGTTACGCGACCACCGAATACCTCGCAGCCTCGCTGCTCGACCAGTCCTGGCACCAGCTGTCGGGCACCAAAGCGGACGTGAAGGATGTACTGGCGTTCGAGGACGCGGCGCTGAAGAAAGCCGGCGTGAAGGTGAAGGAAGTGCCGCCGCGCTACCGCAGCACGTATTTTGCGCACGTCTTCGGCGGCGGCTATTCGGCCGGCTACTACGCCTATATCTGGAGCGAAGTGCTCGACGCGGACACCGTCGAGTGGTTCAAGGAGAAAGGCGGCCTCAAGCGCGTCAACGGCGACGAATTCCGCGCCAAGCTCCTGTCGCGCGGCGGCAGCGTGGACGCCATCGAGCTGTTCAAGGGCTTCCGCGGCCGCGAGCCTGACATCAAGCCGCTGCTCGAGCGCCGGGGTCTGGCGCCGGCGGGCGCGAAGCCGGCGGGCGCGAAGAAGAAATAGCGGGTTTGCCCAGGGGGGCCCTGCTGTAAGGGAATCCCAGGCTGTAGTTCTGACGGCGGTGGCCGACACTCTGGATATGTCGGCCACCGCTGCTTTCGTCAGCCTCGACCAGAGGGGCTAGCTGCGGGCGACGGCGGGTCCTGCTTCGATCAGCGTGCGCTCAAGCAGCCGCTGCTGCTCCCCCACTGGCAGCAGGCGGATCTCGGCGAGCAGGCCGCTGGCGTTGAGCAGCTTGACTGGCTTGTCCTTGGCGAAGGCCAGCGCCTCG
This sequence comes from Gammaproteobacteria bacterium, assembly GCA_043767605.1. Classification (GTDB taxonomy): domain Bacteria; phylum Pseudomonadota; class Gammaproteobacteria; order Nevskiales; family Nevskiaceae; genus JACPFV01. Next base: position 6,390 of record JAYUGN010000321.1, on the reverse strand, counting down.
TCGGTGAAGCCGGTCAGGCCGTAGAGCACGACGATGCCGGTGGCTTTCTGCAGCCCCGTCGCGGCCAGTGCCTTGACCGTCGCGATGCCTATTTTTTCACCGCGAGTCGCGGCGCATTGCGCCAGCGCGAAGAGCTTGCCGGTGGCCGGCCGCGAGATCAGCAGCTCGATGCCCCCATCGGCGCCGCGCGCGCGCGTCACCTCGCAGCTGCGTGCCTGCCAGAAGCGCTGCACCAGCGTCTCGAGCCGGTTCAGGGAAAGCCCGTCGATCATTTCGGGTGTCCAGCCCACGATCCGCGCAGCCGCGGGCGCAGCGGCGGGCGATGGCGGCGCAACGCTCACGGCCGAAGTTGGCGAAACCGGCGCGCGCTTGGGCGGTGGGACGAAGACCACGGGCGGCTGGCGCGCGGCCGGCGTCGCGTCGGCCGGCGCCTTGCGGAACAGTTTTTCCGGCAGGAGCGTCTTGATCCAGAGAAGGCCGAGGATGCCGACGACAGGCCAGATCCACACAGGGATGCCCTGCGAACGCCAATCCGGCTTCTGTTGCACGCTCGCAAGCGTTGCCTTCACCCGCGCGCCTGCAGGCACAAGAGTGCTGCCCTCGGGGCAGGGCTGGTCGGTGGCGACAGTCTTGCCCGTGGCGTCGATGCAGGTCCAGTGCGCAGTCGTCTGGGCCGTTGCGGGCACGGCCGCGAGCGCCAGCAGCAGGACGCAGGCGCGCAGCATCAGTACCCCATCTGCCTTGCGGCGAGGTCGTACATGATTTCGCGCGAGCCGCCGCCGATGGTCAGCACTTTTGTTTCGCGATACAGCCGCTCGACCTTGGCGCCGCGCAGGTAGCCGGCGCCGCCGAGGACCTGCATCGCTTCCGCGGCAGCGTGCTCGAAGGCTTCGGTGGCGAGGTTCTTCAGCAGGGACAACTCGGCCACCGGCGTCGCGCCTTTCCAGACGCGCCAGGCCAGCAGGTCCAGCTGCGCGCGCGGGGCGTCGATGCGCATCTTCATGTCGGCCAGCTTGTGCTTGATCGCCTGGTTCTTGATCAGCGGCTTGCCGAAGGTCTGGCGCTCGCGCGCGTAAGCCAGCGCCTCGTCGTAGCAGACCTGCGCGAAGGCCAGCGCCTGCGCCGCGAGCATGATCCGCTCGTTGTTGAAGTTCAGCATGATCGCCATGAAGCCGGCGTTCTCGGGGCCGATGCGGTTCGCAACCGGCACGCGGCAGTTGTCAAAGTACAGCGTGGCGGTGTCCGAGCACCACCAGCCCATTTTCTGCAGCGGCGTGCGCGACAGCCCCGGCGTACCGCCCTCGATCACCAGCACCGAGATGCCGCCCATGCCGGCCTCGCCGGTGCGCACCGCGGTGGTGATGTAGTCCGCGCGCATGCCGGAGGTGATGAAAGTCTTGCTGCCGTTGACGACATAGCACGCGCTGCCTGGCCCGGACCCCGATCCGGGCTCGCGCACGGCAGTGGTCTTGATCGCGGCGACATCGGAGCCGCCGCTGGGCTCGGTGATCGCCAGCGCCGCGATCTTGTCGCCGGCCAGCACCGGCATTGCGAATTTCTGCTTCTGCTCCTTCGTGCCGGCCTTGGCGATCGGCGGGGTGGCGATGCCGTGGGACAGCAGGCTGGCGATCAGGCCGCCGCTACCGGCGCGCGCAAGCTCCTCGGTCATCACGATTGCGTAGAACGGATCGTCAATCCCGAGCCCGCCGCAATCCTCGGGATAGCCGACCCCCATGATCCCGGCTTCGGCGGCCTTCTTGTGCAGTTCGCGCGGGAGCGTTTCGGCCTTTTCCCACGCTTCAATGTTGGGCGCGCACTCTTTCTCCACAAAGCGCCGCACCTGCGCGCGGAAGGCTTCGTGGTCTTCGGTGTAGTAGGGCGACAGGGGCGGGCGGGAGGGTGTCATTGGGGGAGAGGATAAGGCAAAAACCGGCAGGCTCACGCCCTGAGCCACCCCCCGGCGCATCCTGTTCACACACGAAAACGAACGGAGATTCCGATGGGTGCAGTCCCCTTCCTTGACCGGGCCCCCAGCCAGTGGCTGGACCAGCCGATGGTCCCGGCCGATTTCGCCTACAGCCCGCTGGGCGCCCTGGCAGCCATCGCCGCCGGCTGCGTGATCGCCTGCCTCCTGTATGCACTGACGCTGTGGCCGGTGGCGACGCTGGCCTGGCTGCTGGGCGCGGGCACTGCGCGCTACCTCGGCCGCGGCCCGCTCGCGGCGTTGTTCAGGTGATCGACGCCGGCTAGTTCCCCACCGCCGTGCCCGGGAGCGCTCCCTGTGCTCCCACCTCCCTTCGGGGACCTCCCGGGCACGGCTTTTTACCTATGATGCGCGCCCGTTCCCCGCGCGCCTTCCATGTCGGTCTCCGAGCTGCTGCTGGCCCTCGCCGTCGTTTTCATCTGGGGCACCAATTTCGTCGTCATCAAGCTGGGGCTGCACGAGCTGCCGCCTCTCCTGTTTGCGTGCCTGCGTTTCGCGCTGGCGGCGCTGCCCTGGCTGTTCTTCGTCAAACGGCCTGCGATCGCCTGGCGTTACCTGATCGCGGTCGGGCTGCTGCTTGGCGTCGGCCAGTTCGGCCTGCTGTTCATCGCGATGCGTGCCGACATCGCCCCGGGCCTCGCGTCGCTGGTGATCCAGGTGCAGGTGTTCTTCACCGTCGGCCTGTCGGTGTGGCTATTCGGCGAGCAGATCCACGCGCGCAACCTCGTCGGCCTTGCGCTCGGTGTCGCCGGCCTTTGCACGATCGGCGCGCACGCGGATGCGACCACGACGCTGCGCGGGCTTGTGCTTGTCGTCACCGCCGCGCTGTGCTGGGCGCTGGCGAACTTCACGGTGAAAGCCGCAGTGCGCAAGCACGGCCCGTTCAACACGCTCGGCCTGATGGTCTGGAGCAGCCTGTTCGCAGTACCGCCGCTGGCGGCGCTTGCGGTGCTGGTCGAGGGCTACGAGCCCGTGGTCACCGCGCTGTCGCGGGCCAGCGCCGGCGCCTGGGCTGCGGTGCTGTGGCAGTCGCTGGGCAACACGCTATTCGGCTACGGCGCCTGGAACTGGCTGCTGTCGCGCCACTCGGCGGCGGCGTTCACGCCGACGGCGCTGCTGGTGCCGGTGTTCGGCATGGGCGCCTCGATGCTGGTGCTCGGCGAGCCGCTCCAGGCGTGGAAGCTTGCGGCGGCCGCGCTGATCGTCGCGGGGCTTGCGGTGAACGTCATCGACCCGAAACGTTTGTTCAATGGATTCCCGCGTTCGCGGGAATGACGCGAGAATTTACCGTCCGGCGCCGAGCGACCCGAGCCCGCCGCCGCCAAAGCCGCGGCGTTTTTCGCGGATCAGCTCCACCGCTGCCGTGCTGACCACCGAGGCCAGGCTCGCGACCGTGCGCGCGCGCTCCATCAGCGGCCGCGATTCCGGGACGGATAACCACAACCGCAGCAGGTGGCGCCGGCGCTCGTCCTCGGGCCAGTCGGTGAACGCGGTGCGCGCGTGCAGCACGGTGTGGTTGGAGAGCAGTTGCACGTCGCCGGCGCGCAATTCCATGTCGAGGTAGAGCTCGGGCGAGTTGGCGATGGCGTCGTAGGTGTCGAGCAGTTCGCGCTCGTCGGCGGTGAGGCGAGGCACGTGTTCGAAGCGCTCGACCGAGCGGTAGTAGTCGCTCTGCCAGAAGCTGCGCAGCACGCCGCCGCCGTAGCGACATGGCGGGATCGGGAACGCGCGCACGCCGCCTTCGCCCTTGGTGTCGAACCAGAATGGCTTGAACAGCAGCGGCGTCAGGCGCGGCGCGCGCACCAGCAACTCGTTGTAGACGGCTACGGAACTGGCGATGCGCGACAGGCCGCCTTCCTTCGCCGGTTGCAGGCACAGCAGGCCCACGATGTCCGAGGTATCCGTATGCACGGCCAGCGCCTTGTTGGTGCGGTAGAAACGCACGTCCCCGGTCGTGCGCTGGTCGCGCACGTGGCCGAGCAGGTCGTTCTGCGGGTTTTGCGCCCCGGGCTGGCCGAGGTGCTGGCCCAGGCACCAGAAGAACATCTCGGACTCCGCCGTGCTCCAGTCCTTGACCGGCACGCCGCGCACGAGGATGAAGCCGCGGCCGTGATGCACGAGCTGCGACCACTCGCGCACGCGCGCGCCTAGCGCAGGCAGCGGAAAATCCGCACGCGCCATTTCGCCCATCGCCTTGCCGGTGGCCTGCGCATGGCGCACGGCGCCGCGGAGCTCCTCGACTTCGGTGGGGGCGAGATCGACGATCCACTCGCCGGTCTTGCGCATGTCCGCGCCGTGCCAGGCCGCGGGAGTCTGGATTGGCGAGGTGGGAACGCTCTCCTGCGGGCGGGCCCAGTAATGCAGTGTTTGTGCGCGCAAGGATTTATACATGGCGCGAACGCTACTACTCGCCGATGATTTTCACCAGCACGCGCTTCTTGCGCCGGCCGTCGAACTCGCCGTAGAAGATCTGTTCCCAGGGCCCGAAGTCGAGCTTGCCGCCGGTCACGGCGACCACCACCTCGCGGCCAAAGACCTGACGCTTGATGTGGGCGTCGGCGTTGTCCTCGCCGGTGTCGTTGTGCCGGTACTGCTTCACCGGTTCGTGCGGCGCGAGTTTCTCGAGGAACTGGGTGAAGTCGTGGTGCAGCCCGCGTTCATCGTCGTTGATGAACACGCTCGCCGAGATGTGCATCGCGTTGACCAGGCACAGGCCCTCGCGCACGCCGGACTCGGCGAGGGCCTGCTCCACCTGCGAGGTGATGTTGACGAAGCCCATCCGCGCGGGAACCTCGAACCACAGTTCCTTGCGATGCGCTTTCATGCGGCGCGTTTTGTCCGGCGGTACCGGGGGCGAGGTTCGTGCACCCCGCGCGGAGGCGTGGGCGCCATGTGTGCGCGAAGCCAGGGGGCGAATTCCTCGACCTTCATGTGGCCCTCGGCAACCGCAAGGAACACCGGGAACAGCTCCGCATCCTCGGCGAGCAGCTCGCCGCGGTTGAGTTCGATGAACGATTCACAGGCGACTGCAGCGGTCCGCTTGTTACCGTCCACGAAGGGATGGTTTCGCGCGAGGCCAAAGGCCAGCGTCGCGGCAAGATCGGCGAGGTCCGGCGGCGGATCGCCATAGGCGTGAAGCGGTTGCGGACGCGCCAACGCGGATTCCAGCAAGCCTTCGTCGCGCACGCCGCTGCTGCCGCCATGCTCGGCCAATTGCCGGTCGTGCAGGGCCAGCACCAATCCCCGCTCCAGCCAGATGATCACGGCGCCCATTAGTTTTCAGCGAGCTTGTGCAGCAACGTGCGCCGCTTGCGCATCACGCGCTCGGCAACTTCCATCTGCCGCGCGAATTCAGGATCGTGCGGCTGCAGCTTGATGCCGTCCGGCAGTTCGGTGACGTAGAGCTCGTCGCCCTTCTGCAGGCGCAGGCGGGTGAGCAGTTCCTTGGGCAGGACGACGCCGGCTGAATTGCCGACCGTGGTGATCTTGAGTTTCATGCCGGCTCTCCTGTTTCGTGCGCATTATAACGCATGTATGCACGATACTCAGGGGGCCGCCACGGCCTCTACATCACCTTGAGCCTCGCGATCTGGTTCTTGGTCAGCGCCAGCTTTCCGGACTGGTAGTCGGCCAGCGCCTGCTCGATCTCGTCGCGCGTGTTCATAACGAAAGGGCCGTACTGCACGACCGGCTCGCGCAGCGGTTTCGCCGCGAGCAGCAGGAAGCGCGCGCCATCGGCGCCAGCCTGGATCGTCACCGAGTCGCCGTCGGACAAGAGGCCCGCGGCGCGGTTCGGCACGGTCTTGCCGCCGATCGCGGCGCTGCCTTCGTAGGCGTAGAGGAAGGCGTTGTGGCCCTGCGCGATCGGCGCGTGGAAGTTCGCCGCCGCCGGGAGGCGCACGTCCAGATACAGGGGATCGGTGGTGATCGCTGCCGCCGGCGTGTTGACCGGGCCCGTGGTGACGGCGCCGTCGATGCTCAGCGATCCGGCAATGACGCGCACCTCGCCGCCGCCGGCCAGGCCGACGGTGGGGATGTCGCGCGAGGGAATGTCGCGGTAGGCCGCCGGTTTCATTTTTTCCTTTGCCGGCAGGTTGAGCCAGAGCTGGAACCCGCGCATGCGGCCCGCGCTCTGCTGCGGCATCTCGGAATGGATGATGCCGTGCGCGGCCGTCATCCACTGCACGTCGCCAGCCTTGAGGTCGCCGCGGTTGCCGAAGTTGTCGCGATGCTCCATGTGGCCGTCGAGCATGTAGGTCACGGTCTCGAAGCCGCGGTGCGGATGCGAGGGGAAGCCGGCGAGGTAATCCTCGGGATTGTCCGAGTAGAACTCATCCAGCATCAGGAACGGGTCGTGGCGCAGGGTCTGCGAGGAGCCGAGGCTGCGGCGCAGTTTCACGCCGGCG
>JAYUGN010000320.1:0-8855 GCA_043767605.1 Gammaproteobacteria bacterium | reverse complement strand
TGCTCTGGTCCATTGCGGCGTTCATCGTCGCCCTCGGGGTGCTGGTCTCGTTCCACGAGTTCGGCCACTTCTGGGTCGCGCGCCGGCTCGGCGTGAAGGTGCTGCGCTACTCGATCGGCTTCGGAAGACCTCTCTGGACCCGCACGGGCCGTGACGGCGTCGAGTACGTGATCGCGGCGCTGCCGCTGGGCGGCTACGTGAAGATGCTCGACGAGCGGGAAGGGGAGGTGCCGGCCGCGGAGGTGCACCTTGCCTTCAACCGCCAGAACCCCTGGAAGCGCATCGCCATCGTCGCGGCCGGCCCCGCTGCCAATTTCCTGCTGGCGACCTTCCTGTACTGGGTGGTCTTCATGTGGGGCGTGCCGGCCCTCAAGCCGGTCCTGTCCGACCCGCCGGCGCACACCCGCGCCGCGGCGCTGGGCCTGCATTCGAAGGACGAGATCCTCGCGGTGGACGCCGAACCGGTGACCACCTTCCAGGAACTGCGCATCCAGCTGATCGAGCACGCGCTGTCCGGGCGTGCGGCGGCGCTGTCGGTGCGCGGCGCCGGCGGCCTGGTGGACACGAAAGTGCTGGACATGGCCGGCGCCCGGGTGGATCCGCAATTCCTGTTCGAAGACCTGGGCCTGAACCCCTACCAGCCGCCCGCGCCGCCGGTGCTGGGCCAGATCGTCGGCGGCAGCGCGGCGCAGGCGGCGGGCCTGCGCACCGGCGACCGCATCCTGACCATCAATGGCGCCGCGATCACGCTGTACCAGGAGCTGTTCGACTGGGTGAGGGCCCACCCGGGCGCGGTCGCGCGCTTCGAGGTCGAGCGCGGCAAGGAAAAAATCGCGCTGACGGCGATCATCGCGTCCGAAAACGACGGTGAAAAAACGCAGGGGCGCCTCGGCGCCGGCGTGGATGTTCCCGATGAGCTATGGGACAATCTCACCATCGAGTACCAGCTCAGCGTCGTGGACGCAGCGCCGGCCGCAGTGGTGCAAACCGGGCGGATGAGCGCGCTGATCCTCAAGATGATGGTGCGCATGGTGCTCGGCGACGTGTCGGTCAAGAACGTCTCCGGTCCTATCCAGATTGCCCAGTTTGCCGGCTATACGGCCAGCATCGGGCTGGTTTCGTTTTTGAGTTTCATTGCGATCATGAGCGTGAGTCTAGGAGTGCTGAACCTGCTGCCCGTGCCGGTGCTGGACGGCGGCCACCTGCTGTTCTTCGGGGTGGAGATCGTCAAGGGTTCGCCGCTGTCGGAACGCGCACAGTCGATCGGCCAGCACGTCGGGCTCACCGTGCTGATCGCCCTCATGGGGCTGGCTTTCTACAACGACATCCTGCGCCTGATCCACTGATGCCCACCTTCTCGAAACTGCTCCGGCTCGGAGGACTGCTGGCTGCGCTGGGCTGGGCCACGAGCGCGGCCGCGCTCACGCCGTTCACGATCTCCGAGATCCGCGCCGAAGGCCTGCAGCGCCTCGAGATCGGCACGGTGCTGTCGTACCTGCCGTTGTCGGCCGGTGACCAGATCAACGACCAGACCTCGCGCGCGGCCATCCGCGCGCTCTATGCCTCGGGCCTGTTCCAGGACGTCGAATTCGAGCGCGACGGCACCGTGCTGGTGGTCAAGGTCACCGAGCGCCCGGCCATCGCCAGCTTCGCCATCGAGGGCAACGAGAAAATCGGCGGCGACGAGCTCAAGACCTCGCTGAAGCAGCTGGGCCTGGCCGAGGGCGAGCCGTTCAAGCGCGCGCTGCTCGACCAGGTGGAGCAGGAGCTGCGCCGGCAGTACTACGCGAACGGCTATTACGACGTCGGCATCGACACCGAGGTCAAGGAAGAAGGCAAGAACCGCGTCAGCCTCAAGATCAAGGTGACCGAGGGCAAGGTCACCCGCATCAAGGAAATCAACCTGATCGGCAACCACGCCTTCGACAAGGCCACGCTGTTGTCACAGCTGAAGCTCGAGAAGACCCACTGGGTGCCGTTCCAGACCACCGACCGCTACTCCAAGCAGCAGCTGCTCGGCGACCTCGAAGGCCTGCAGTCCTATTACCAGGACCGCGGCTACCTGAAGTTCAGCATCGGCTCGGTGCAGGTCGCGCTGTCGCCGGACAAGCAGCAGATCTACATCACGCTGAACATCGAGGAAGGCGAGATCTACACGGTGAAGGACCGCCGCTTCTCGGGCGAGACCGTGCTGGAGCAGGCCTACCTGGAGCGTGTGGTCTCGACACCGGCCGGCTCCACCTTCTCGCGCAAGGAAGCCACCGAGAGCGCCAACCGCATCGAGGCCGCGCTGGCCGACATCGGCTACGCCTTCGCCGAAGTCTCGCCATTGCCTGAAGTGGACGAGGCCAGGCGCGAGGTCTCGCTGAACTACTTCGTGCAGCCGGGCCGCCGCACCTATGTGCGCCACGTCAACTTCAGCGGCAACAGCAGCACCAACGACGAGACCCTGCGCCGCGAAATGCGCCAGCTCGAGGCCGCGCCGTTCAGCAAGGGTTCGGTGGAGCGCTCGCGCGTGCGCCTGGCGCGCCTGCCGTTCATCGAGGACGTCGAGGTGGATACCAAGCCGGTGCCCGGTTCCGACGACCTGGTGGACGTGAACTTCACCGTCAAGGAGCGGCCACCGGGATCGATCCAGTTCGGCGTCGGCTACTCGGGCGCCTCGGGCTTCCTGGTCACGGGCAACGTCACCCACACCAACGTGTTCGGCACGGGCAACCGCGTCGCCGTCGAAGTGGACAACAACGCGCTGTCGCGCCGCTTCAGCTTCTCGTGGTCCGACCCGTACTTCACGGAGGACGGCATCAGCCAGACCTGGGGCGTGAGCTACCGCAAGACCGACGGCCTCAACCGTTACAGCTCGGGCTTCAACCTCGACGTGATCGGCGCGAACCTGACCTACGGCATCCCGATCTCCGAGTACGCCACGGTGCGCGCTGGCGTCGGCTACGAAGACACGGCCCTGAGCACCTTTGCCAACAGCAGCACGCAGATCCTGCAGTTCGCGGTCGACAACGGCACGCACTACCAGACCTTCGATGCGCGCACGGGCGTCACGCGCGACACGCGCAACCGCACGTTCTTCGCCGACCAGGGCATGCTGAACCAGTTCGACATCGACATCACCGTTCCCGGCAGCGACCTGCAGTTCTACCGCATGTCGTACCAGCACCAGCAGTACGTGAAACTGTTCTTCGGCACCTTCCTCGAGCTGAATGGCCGCCTCGGCCTGCTCAACAGCTACGGCAACAAGGGCGACCCGCCGCCGTACGAGAACTTCCTGGCCGGCGGCACGCGCACCGTGCGCGGCTTCCGCGAGAGCAGCCTCGGCCCCCTGGAAGGCACGATCCCCATTGGCGGCCGCTTCCAGGTCGCCTCGCAGAACGAGCTGGTGATCCCGACGCCGCTGGAATCCGACGGCAAGTCCACGCGCGCGAGCCTGTTCTACGACATTGGCAGCGTCTATGCGACGCCGCGCGCCTTCGACGCCAGCGACCTGCGCCAGTCGGCCGGCATCGCGTTCACGTGGTACACGCCCTTCCTCGGCATTCTTGATTTAAGCTATGCGTTCCCGCTCGACGAAGAGACGGGTGACCGCACCGACCGCTTCCAGATCACCTTCGGCGCGCCGTACTGACGGCCCCGCCAGCCCTTTCGCAACGTCACGAACCAGAGAGCCCCATGCGCATTGCACACCTGATCCTGATCCCGCTCGCCCTCGGCACAGCGCTGAATGCGGCCCCGGCCGCCGCCGATCCGAAGATCGCCGCCATCAACTTCCCGGGCCTGCTGCGCGACGCGCCGCAGGTCAAGTCGGCCGAGCAGAAGTTCAAGATCGAGTTCGACAAGCGCGACCAGGATCTGCAGGCCGAGCGCAAGAAATTCCAGGACGACTTCAAGAAGGCCCAGCGCGACGCCGACACGATGAGCGCCGCGCAGAAGGCCGCCGCGGAAAAGGAATTCTTCAACCGCAAGTCCGACCTCGACCTCAAGGACCGCCAGCTCTCGGAAGAGGCGGCGGCGCGCAACCAGGAACTGCAGCGCGGCTTCTACGAACAGATCGGCAAGGCCCTCGAGCTGGTGGTCAAGGAGAAAGGCCTTGACCTCGTGGTGCGCGACCCGGCCTTCGTCGCGCCCGGCATGGACATCACCGCAGACGTGCTGAAGAAGCTTGCGTCGATGCCGGATGCGCCGGCCGCGGACGACAGCAAGTCGAAGAAAAAGAAGAAGTAACCCGCGGGGATCGCGATGGCGCCGACGCTCGCCGAGCTGGCGCAGCGCTTCAAGCCGGGCCTGCCGGACCTCGAGGTGGCGGGCGATGGCGCCACGCGCATCGAAGGTGTCTGCGCGCTGAGCCCCGGCGAGGCGGGCAAGCTTTCGTTCCTGGCCAATCCGCGGCTGCGAGACCAGCTCGCCACGACGCTGGCTGCCGCCGTCATTGTCACGCCCAGCAACGCCGCGCGCCTCAAGGGGGCCGGCCTGGTCACGCGCGATCCGCACCTGGCTTTTGCGCGCATCGCGGCGATCTTCGACACCTACGATCACTTCACGCCCGGCGTGAATGCCGCGGCCGTGGTGGCGCCGGGCGTCTTGATCCCTTTGAGCAGCCATGTCGGCCCCTGCAGCACGATCGCCGCTGGCGCGCGCATCGGCGCCGGCGTCTATATCGGCCCCAACTGCACGGTGGGCGCGGACGCCCAGATCGGCGACGGCAGCCGGCTTGAAGGCCAGGTGTTTGTCGGCGCGCGAGTGCGCATCGGCAAGCGCGCGCGGCTCGGCCCGGGTGCCGCGCTTGGCTATCGCGGCTTCGGGCTTGCGCGCAGCGCTACCGGCTGGGAAGAGGTGCCGCAACTGGGCAGCGTGATCCTCGGCGACGACGTCGAAATCGGCGCCAACACGACGATCGACCGCGGTGCGCTGGGCGACACCGTGCTCGAGGACGGCGTGAAGCTCGACAACCAGATCCAGGTCGGCCACAACTGCCGCGTCGGCAAGCACACCGTGATGGCCGGTGCGTCCGGCATCGCGGGATCAACCACGGTGGGGGCGCGCTGTATGATTGGCGGCGGCGCGCTGCTCAACGGCCACATCACCGTTTGCGACGATGTCGTGATCACCGGCATGTCGATGGTGATGCAGTCGATCACCGAGAAAGGCCAGTACAGCTCGGGCCTGCCGGCGCAGCCGGCCAAGGCTTGGCGCCGCGAAGTGGCGACGGTCCGGCGGCTTGGCGAAATGCTGCAGAGGCTGCGAGAGCTGGAGCGCCGTGCCGGCATCGCGCATGGCGAGAACGACGGAGGGGACGAGGGTGGCGAACCAGACGCTTGATATCCGGGAAATCCTGAAGCGGGTGCCGCATCGCTGGCCGTTCGTGCTGCTGGACAAGATCACGCAGTACGAGCCCGGCGGCGACTCGCTGCAGGGCCTGAAGAATGTGACCTACAACGAGTCCTTCTTCCCGGGGCATTTTCCCGGCACGCCCACCATGCCGGGCGTGATGATCCTCGAATCCATGGCGCAGGCCAGCGGCATGCTGGCGGTGCTGCGCACCGGCACCACGGCCGAGTCCGGCATGATTTTCTACTTCGCGGGCGTGGACCACGCGCGCTTCCGCCGCCCGGTCGTGCCCGGCGACACGCTGATCATCGACGTCAAGCTGATCAAGGCCAAGCGTGACCTGTGGAAGATGGGTGCGCGCGCCACGGTCGAGGGCGAGCTGGTCTGCGAAGCCGAGATGATGTGCGTGGTCCGGCCGCCGATCGCCTAGGGCGCCCATGAGCAACGTCCACCCTTCCGCCCTCATCGATCCGGCGGCAAAACTGCACGCCAGCGTCACGGTCGGTCCGTTCAGCATCATCGGGCCGCAGGTCGAGATCGGCGAGGGCACGAAGGTCGGCCCGCACGTCGTGCTGAAGGGCCCGATGAAGATCGGCCGCAACAACCAGATCTTCCAGTTCTCCTCGCTCGGTGAAGTGGCGCAGGACAAGTCGGTCAAGGACTCGGATGCCACGCGCGTCGAGATCGGCGACGACAACATGATCCGCGAGTACGTGACGATCAACCGCGGCACGCTCAAGCAGGACGGCGTGACCCGGCTTGGCAACGGCAACTGGATCATGGCCGGCAGCCACCTCGCGCACGACTGCGTGGTCGGCAACCACACGGTCCTCGCCAACTGCGTGCTGCTGGCGGGCCACGTGGTGGTGGACGACTACGCGATCCTCGGCGGCTTCACCGGCGTGCACCAGTACTGCCGCATCGGCGCGCACGCGTTCTGTGGCGGCGCGAGCGTCGTGCTGCGCGATGTGCTGCCGTTCGTGATGGTGCAGGGCAATCCGGCCGAGTCGCGCGCGATCAACAGCGAGGGCCTCAAGCGCCGCGGCTTCGCGCCCGACGACATCGGAGCGATCAAGGATGCGTACAAGCTGATCTTCCTTTCGGGCAAGCCGATGGCCGAGATCAAGGCGGGGCTGGCGCAGAGGGCGGTGTCCTCGGCGTACGTCAGGCTGATGCACGAGGCCCTCGAAAGCTCCAAGCGTTCGATCGCAAGATAAAGGGGACGCACACCTTTATCGGGTGCACAATCCATGGCGTCGAGCGAAGGTCAGGATAAAGGTGTGCGTCCCCTTTATCCCATGCGTTTCGCGCTCGTGGCCGGCGAAGCCTCCGGCGACATCCTCGGCGCGGCGCTGATTCGCGCGCTGAAGGCGCGCTTCCCGCAGGCCACGTTCTACGGCGTCGCCGGAGCACGCATGCGCGAGGCCGGCTGCGAGGCGATCGAATCCATCGAGGCGCTGTCGGTGATGGGCATCGCCGAAGTGCTGCCCAAGCTGCCCGCGCTGATTCGCCTGCGCGGCGCGCTCGAAGCGCGCTTCGCGCACGATAAGCCCGACGTCTTCATCGGCATCGACGCGCCGGACTTCAACCTGGGGCTTGCGAAAAAACTGCGCGCGCGCGGCCTGCGCACCGTGCACTTCGTCAGCCCGACGATCTGGGCCTGGCGGCCGGGCCGCATCCACGGCATCGGCGAGGCCGTCGACCTGATGCTCTGCATGTACCCGTTCGAGCCGGCGCTGTACCAGGCGGCCGGCATCGGCGCGGCCTACGTGGGCCATCCGCTGGCCGGCGAGCTCGACGATTCAACGTCGCCGGCGCAGGCGCGCGCGGCGCTGGGCATCGCGGCGGAAGGCCCGGTCGTTGCCGTGCTGCCCGGCAGCCGCCGCGCCGAACTGAAATATCTCGCGGATTCCTTTGCCGCCGCCGGCGCCTGGCTCGCGCCGCGCGTGCCGGGACTTCGGCTGCTCGTGCCGATTGCCAAGCCGGAACTGAAGGGCGCGTTCGAGGCCGCGATCGCGCGCCATCCGGGCGGCAACTGGACGCTGCTCGAGGGCCAGTCGCGCGTGGCGATGCAGGCCGCCGATGCCGTGCTGCTGGCCTCCGGCACCGCGACGCTCGAATGCTGCCTGCTGGGCCGGCCGATGGTCGTGGCCTATCGCGCTGCGCCGCTGACCGCCTTCATCCTGCGCCGGTTCGGCTTGCTCAAGATCGACCGCGTGAGCCAGCCGAATATCCTCTCGGACGATCCCGCCGTGCCCGAACTGCTGCAGGACGAGGCGCAGCCGGAGCGCCTGGGCCAGGAAGTGCTGATGCTGCTGCGCCACGAGGTGCTGCGGGCCCGGCAGCTCGGGCAATTCGCGCTCGTGCGCGCCAAGCTCAAGAGCGATTTCGCCGCGCGCGCTGCCGAGGCGATCGCGCAGCTGGTGCGGCCCGCGTGAATGGGCCGCTGAAGGGCGCGCCGCAGTGCGCGGGTGCCGTGCTCATCGCCGGCGTGGACGAGGCAGGCCGGGGTTGCCTCGCCGGGACGGTGTATGCCGCGGCCGTGATCCTGCCGCGCTGGCACGGCATCAAGGGCATGGACGATTCCAAAAAGCTGACGCGCGAAGACCGCGAAGCACTCGCACCGAAGATCCGTGCAAGGGCGCTGGCCTGGGCCGTGGCGAGTGCGAGCCTCGAGGAAATCGAGCGGCTCAACATCCTGCATGCGGCGCTGCTGGCGATGAGCCGGGCGGTCGCGGCGCTGCAGCTTGCCCCGGCTTCGCTGAAGGTTGACGGCATCCACGCGCCGAAGGTGGACTGCCCGGTCGAGACGATCATCGGTGGCGACGCCAAGGTTGGGTCGATCATGGCGGCGTCCATCCTGGCCAAGGTGGACCGCGACGCCGAGATGCAGCGCATGCACCAGCAGTTTCCGGCGTATGGATTTGCGCAGAACAAGGGCTACGGCACGCCGGACCACCTGCGGGCGTTGCGCGAGCATGGCCCCTGCGCGATCCACCGCAAACTTTTCGCCCCGGTGGCGCAGATGCAGCTGACCGGGGTCGGAGTCAATTTCCCGGAGCTGCGGCTGCGACGGCAGGCGGGAGGAGGAAATTGACTCCGACCCCAGCCTTCGTTCACCTCCGCCTCCACACCGAGTACTCGCTGAAGGACGGCATCATCCGGCTCGAGCGGCCCGAGCCGATCCAGGACGATGAGAAGAAGCGGCATCTCGAGCCGCGCTTCAAGACGCTGGCCGAGCAGGCCGTCGAGCTCGGCTTCGGAGCGGTGGCGGTCACCGACCAGGCCAACCTGTTTGCGATGGTGAAGTTCTACAAGTCGGCGGAAAGCCAGGGCGTGAAGCCGATCGTCGGCGCCGACCTCACGCTCGAGGAGCGCAAGCCCGGCGACGTGCCGGAACGCGTGACGCTGCTGGTGCAGGACGAGCAGGGCTACCGCAACCTGGTGAAGCTCGTGTCGGATTCCTACACGCAGGGGCAGGGCTCGGGCGCGCCGCGCGTGAAGCTCGAGGCGCTGGC
>JAYUGN010000319.1:0-8926 GCA_043767605.1 Gammaproteobacteria bacterium | reverse complement strand
AGGAAGAAGTGCTCGTACTTCAGCGCCTCGATCAGCGTCAGCTCTTTTTCGAGTGTGGCTCGCACCGCCTCGCTCGTGCCCGCCGGCCAGCGGCGTCGCGCACCTTCTTCGGTCAGCGCGCGCAGGTGCTGGATCGCGGAGCGCCCGGCGGGCACCAGCTCGTGCGGATACTCGTAGCGCAGCTCGTCCAGCGTGAACGTGCACGCCTCGGCCACGCGCAGGCCCTCCTCGATCCAGCGCTCTTCGTGCAACTCGGCCAGCTCGAAGATCGAGCGCAGGTGGCGCTCGCCGTTGGCGAACAGCCTGAAGCCTGCAGCCGCCACCGTGCAGCCGTGGCGGATGGCGGTCATCACGTCCTGCAGCGCGCGGCGCGACCGCAGGTGCATGTGCACGTCGCCGGCGGCGACCAGCGCGAGCCCCGCGGCCGCACCGAGCGCGCTCAAGTGCGCGCGGCGCTGCGCATCGCCCGCCTCGCGGTGCAGCTCGATGGCGATGCGGGCGCGTTCCCCGAACTGCTGCGCGATCCAGCGGGCATCGGCGGGCTGCGGCTCGCGTGGCGGCACCCACAGCACAAAACAGTCCGGCAGCCCGCCGGCGAGGTCCGCGCGCGTGAGCCGGTACCGGCCCTTGGCGCTGCGGCGCCGGCCTTGCGTGATCAGCTGGCACAACTGGGTGTAGCCGTCGTGGTTGCGCGCCAGCAGCACGAGCTTCACGCCGTCTTCGAGCGTGACCTCGGTGCCTGTGATCAGCTTCACGCCGTGCGCCTTGGCCGCCTGGTGCGCGCGCACGATGCCGGCCATCGAGCATTCGTCGGTGATGGCGAGCGCGGCGTAATCGAGCTCACGCGCACGCTGCACCAGCTCGCGGGCGTGCGAGGCGCCGCGCAGGAAGCTGAAGTTGGAGAGGCAATGCAGCTCGGCGTAGCGCATCTACTGGATGCCCGCCTGCGCGGGCATCACGCCCACAGCCCGTGCAAAAACCACTGGCCGCGCTCGCGGAACACCCACAACCGCTCGCCCGCGGCGGTTTCCGCCACGTAGTAATCGCGCGCCGCGGCCTTGCCATCCCACCAGCCGGTCTCGATGCGCTGCGCCTCGCCCATCCGCGGTGGCGGCTCGCGCAGGATCCTGGGTTCGCGCAGCAGCCAGAACGGGTACGTCGCAGCCTCGACGGCGGCGCCGCCGTTGTCGCTGCCTGCGCCGCGCTGCGGGCTCACCGCGGCGAGCGGCGCGCCGAAGGGCGCAATCGGCCCGGAACTTTTCTCCGGCCGGTGATCCTCGCGCAGCGCGATGCCCTGCACCGCCTGCTCGCCGAGCCGCGCCACCAGCCGCTCGACCAGTTCGCGCGCCGCCGCCTCGCGCTTCACCGTGTCGTCGAACAAATCGTGCTGGCCACCGCGACTCCCGGCGAACTCCTCGACCTGCAGCGTGAGCGCGGTCACCGGCGAAAGCGGCACGCGCTCGAGCCGCTCGCGCAGGAGCGGCCACAGGGCCGGCGCATCGCGGCGCGGCGCGCCGAGCGCGAGCCGCAGCGTGCTGGCCGGCGACTCCTCGTGCTCGAGCGTGAGCAGCAGCGTGAGCACGGCGTTGTCGCGCGCCACCAGCACGCCTTCCAGTTCGAGCAGCAGGCGCTTCAGCACGAAACCCAGCGGCTCGAAGCTGTTCACGGCCCACTGGAGCTCGCAGCGCCGCCGCCAGCCCGGGGGCAGCACAAATAGCGGCCGCGGATCCGGCGCATCGCCAATCAGGCGCCGCAGGTATTTCACCGTCGCGGCGCCGAAGCGTCGCGCCACTTGATCGTGCGGCAGCGCCAGGCACTCGCCCGCCGTGCGCAGGCCGACGCCGTGCAGCGCGGCCAGCGTCGAGCCCGGCAGGTCGAGGGCGGACAGCGGCAAGGGCGCGAGCCGCGCAGGCAACGCGGCGAGATCCAGCGCCGGCTCAGCCTCGCTGCAGCGCGCCAGCAGTTCGGCCGCCGCCGGCGTGGGCGCAATGGCGCAGGAATGCGGATAGCCGAATTGCGCGAATGAAGCGAGCAGTTGCGCGCGCAGCAAGGCAAGCCCGCCGAACAGCCTCAGGCTGCCTTCGATCTCCGCGAGCAGCGCGCAGCCGTTCGCGCCGCCGGGCTCGCGCTCGACCAGCGCCACCCGGTCGCTGTACTGCCAGGCCCACGCGGCGAGGCCCTGCAGCGTGGCGTCCGCGCGGGACTCAGGCTGCGCATCGAGTTGCAGGTGCAGGCACAGCCACAGCATGGGGCGCAGTCCGCAGGAAAATGGAGCGCGGCGAGCCGCCGCGGGACTTGAGGATGTCGACATTGAGGCCGGCCGAGAGCCGCAGGCGCAGCGCCGCGGGGCTGGCCTGGCGCACGACCGCCAGCGGCCGGAACAGGAAGGCCAGCGCATCGCTGCCCTCGGCCGCGAGCTGCAGCCGGCGCAGGTCTTTTTCGGCCGCGCTGCCATCCAGCCACAGCAGCACCGCGCCGAACGCGCCCGAGCGCAGCGATTGGCTGGCGGCCCACAGGCGGTCGGCGGGGTCGGCCGCCTGCACCATCAGCAGCTGCGAAAGGTTGATCTCGCGCTGGGCCCAGCCGGGGCCGCAGACCTGGTACGGCGCCGAGATCAGCGCCACGCCTTTTTTTTCGCTGATGCGCGCGAGCGCGGGCGCCAGCAGGCCCAGCTCGCCGATACCGGCACGGCCGTGGATCACTTCGGTCAAGGCGCCGCGCGGCCAGCCACCGCCGGGCAGCGCGGCGTCAAGCGCGGCAAAGCCGGTGGGCGTTGTCGGCACGCGGGCGAGCTCGCGCCCGCTCCAGAAAAAAGGGGTCGGAGTCAATTTCGCAACTTTTTTTTCGTTCATCGCCGCTTCCCGCCGCCGGTGCGGATGCAGCCCACGTACAGGCCCTCGACCACCAGCGACTGCTTGCGCAGGTTCACCTCGATCGGCGCGTAATCGGGGTTCTCGGCGATCAGCATCGCGGTGTCGCCGCGCACGCGCAGGCGCTTGAGCGTGATCTCGTCGTCCACGCGCAGCACCGCGATCTGGCCGTTCTCGACGCTGGGCGTCTTGCGGATGGCGGCGAGGTCGCCGTCGAGGATGCCGGCGCCCTGCATCGAGTCGCCGCGCACGCGCAGCAGGAAATCCGGCCTGGGCCGGAACAGGCGCCGGTCGATCTGGAAGCGATCTTCGTAGTTGGGATCGGACAGGATCGGCGCGCCGGCGGCGACGCGGCCGACCACGGGCAGCGCGAGGAAATCGTCGGCGTTGACGGCCGGCTCGTCCGCCAGGCGGATGCCGCGCGACAGCCCCGGCGACAGCTCGATGGCGCCTTTCTGCGCGAGCAGCCGCAGGTGTTCCCAGGCGGCGGTGGCCGAGCCGAAACCGAAGTGCCCGGCGATCTCGGCGCGCGTTGGCGGCATGCCCTTGCCGCGCACACAGTCGCGGATGAAGTCCAGCACCTGCTGCTGGCGCCGGGTGAGGCTGGGAGGTGTTTCAGGCATTTTCGGGGTCCTGGTGCGGATACTGTTGTTATGAACAGTATCCGCCCGGGCCCGGCCCAAAAGCAAGCGCGAACGTGAAATTCAGGGCCGGTTTGCAAGTGCCCGCCCCTTCCCAAAACGGCCACGGACCCGTGTAAGCTTCGCGCTCCTCACGTTGTCCCCGTCGTTTTCCACCCTTAGGAGATTTACCGTTATGGCGAAGAAAGCAGCAAAGAAGACCGCGAAGAAGTCGGCCAAGCCGCGCGGCGGCATCGCGATGGAAGTCACCCCGAGCGCACTGCTGGCCGCCGTTGTCGGCGCTGCCAAGCTGACGCGCGCCGAACTCACCAAGAAGATCTGGGCGTACATCAAGAAGAACGGCCTGCAGGATGCCAAGAACCGCCGCAACATCAACGCGGACGACAAGCTCAAGCCCGTTTTCGGCGGCAAGGCCACCGTGAACATGTTCGAGATGACGAAGCTGGTCAACAAGCACGTCAAGTAAAGATTCAGCTGTAACAAGAGGCCGCGGACATCCGCGGCCTTTTTTTTTGCCGGCGAGGCGCTGGGGATCGCCGATAGGCAGTAAAAGCATCCTGTTATCCTTGTCTCCGTCCAAAATCATCGAAAATTAATGGACCGTTTCGACATCCTGGTCATCGGCACGGGCCCTGCCGGCGAAGGCGCGGCCATGATGGCCGCCAAGAGCCATAAGCGCGTCGGCGTGATCGAGCGCTACTCCGAGGTCGGCGGCGGCTGCACCCACTGGGGCACGATCCCGAGCAAGGCGCTGCGCCACGCGGTCGAGATCCTGCACGACCTCCGCAGCAACCCCTTGACCAGGGATTTCAGGGCGGAAACCCCGGTCACCTTCCCCGAGCTGCTGCACGCGGCCGACGGCGTGATCGACAAGCAGGTGGCGCAGCGGCGCCGCTATTACGAGCGCAACAAGGTGTCCGTGCTCCAGGGCGAGGCCAGATTCCTCGACCCCCACACGCTCGAGCTGACGCGCACCGGCGCGCCGCCGAGGAAACTCAAGGCCGACCACATCGTGATCGCCACGGGCTCGCGCCCCTACCATCCGCCCGAGCTGGACTTCAGCCATCCGCGGATCCTGGACAGCGACAGCATCCTGAAATACACGGAGACGCCGTTTGCCGTGACGATCTACGGCGCCGGCGTGATCGGCTGCGAGTACGCGTCGATCTTCATCAACCTCGGCTGCAAGGTCACGCTGGTCAACACGCACGACCGGCTGATGTCCTTCCTCGACGACGAGATCACCGAGGCACTGAGCTACCACCTGCGCGAGCAGGGCTGCATCATCCGCCACAATGAGTCCTTCGCTGGCTGCGAGGCGCGCGAGCGCGACGTGGTGCTGAAGCTCAAGAGCGGCCGCAAGATCAAGTCCGACGTGCTGCTGTGGGCCAACGGCCGCACCGGCAACAGCGACGTGCTCGACCTCGCCCGGGCCGGGCTCGAGGCCAACGCCCGCGGCCAGCTCGCCGTCAACGAAACCTTCCAGACGAAGGTCAAGCACATCTACGCGGCCGGCGACATCACCGGCCCGCCGGCGCTGGCCTCGGTCGCCTACGACCAGGGCCGCTACGCCGTGGATCACATCCTCGGCGGCAAGAGCGGCGCCTATCGCGGCGCGCTCGCGCCGACCGGCATCTACACCCTGCCCGAGATCAGCTCGGTGGGCCGCACCGAGCGCGAACTGCAGGAGGCGAAGATCCCGTACGAGATGGGCCACGCCGCCTTCAAGAGCCTGGCGCGCGCGCAGATCACCGGCGAGACCGTCGGCATGCTGAAGATCCTGTTCCATGCCGAGACGCTCGAGGTGCTCGGCGTGCACTGCTTTGGCGACCGCGCCTCCGAAATCGTCCACATCGGCCAGACGGTGATGGCCTCGAAGGACCTCAATTCGCTGCGCTACTTCATCAACACCACGTTCAACTACCCGACCATGGCCGAGGCGTATCGAGTGGCCGCCCACAACGGCCTCAACCGGCTCGCCTGACATGACCGATCCCACCGAGATCACCGGCCTGGCCGGCACCGGCACGTCGCAGGGCCTGATGGGCTCGCTGCCAGCGGGCACGCAGCTGCACGAGTACGTGATCGAGCGCGTGCTCGGCCACGGCGGCTTCGGCATCACCTACCTCGCGCGCGACATCCACCTCGACAAGAAAGTCGCGATCAAGGAATACCTGCCCAACGACCTCGCCGGCCGCGCGCCGGACCAGACCGTCATCGTGCGCTCGCCGGAAACCTCGGAGGCCTTCAAGTGGGGCCTCGAGAGCTTCATCAAGGAGGCGCGCGTGCTCGCCAAGTTCGCGCACCCGAGCCTGATCCAGGTGCACCGCTACTTCGAGGCCAACGCCACCGCCTACTTCGTCATGGAGTACGCGGAGGGCGTGACGCTGGCCTCGGTCATGAAGAGCGAGGGCACGCTGTCGGAAGAACGCCTGCGCAAGATCCTCTTCCCGGTGCTGAACGGCCTCGAGGAAGTGCACCGCCTCGGCGTCCTGCACCGCGACATCAAGCCCGACAACATCATCCTGCGGCGCGAAGGCTCGCTGCCGGTGCTGATCGACTTCGGCGCGGCGCGGCAAAATCTTTCCTCGATGACGCGCTCGGTGATGAGCGTGCTGACCGCCGGCTACGCGCCGATCGAGCAGTACGCCACCACCGGCAACCAGGGCCCGTGGACCGATCTCTATGCCGTCGGCGCAGTGGCCTACCGCGCGCTCTCGGGCAAGAAGCCGATCGACGCGGTGAACCGCATCCGCGACGACCCGATGGTCCCGGCCGCCATGCTCGGCCAGGGCCGCTACCAGCCCCACTTCCTCGCCGCGATCGACTGGGTGCTGTCGGTCAATCCCGAGGATCGCCCGGCCAGCGTCGCCGAATTCAAGCTCGCGCTCGACGGCGAGATCTCGGCGCCGGCCCTGGAGAAACCGCAGCGCAGCGGCCCCAGCGATCGCACGCCGCTGCACCCGCTCACGGCGCCGCAGATGAACGAGCCGACGGTGATGATCCAGAAGACCGACTTCGGGGCGAAGGCCGGCGGGATGAAGCCCTCGTGGCTGCGCGGAGCCCTCATCGGTAGCGGCGCGGCGCTGGTGGCGCTGGTTGCAATCCTGTTCTTCGCCGGCCGGCAGGCGCCGGCGCCCGCACCGGTCGCGTCCAAGCCGGTCACAGGTTCGCCCGCTCCGGCGCCTGAAACCGCCGTTGTGCCTGCGCCGGTGGCACAGATGCCGGCACCGCAGGCCGCACCCGTGCAGGCGCCCGCCAAGGCGCCAGTGACCACGCCGGTCGCGCCGAAACCCGTCGTGAAAAAAGCGCCGGCCGCGCCTGCACCCGCGGCGCCGGCGAAATCGAAGCTCGTCGCGGTCTCGGCAATGCCTCCGCTCGCCACGTTCAAGGATTGCGCGGATTGCCCCTCGATGATTCCGCTCGCCGCCGGCAAGTTCCAGATGGGCGCAGTGCCGGCTGATAACGCCAACAAGTGGGAAGGCCCCGCACACGCGGTCACGCTGGGATCCGCCTTCGCGATCGGCAGCCATGAAGTCACCGCCGCGCAGTGGGGCGCCTGCGTCGCCGCCAAGGCCTGCGTCGCCGCGGCCGCCGGACCGGCCACTGGCGATGCCGGCAAGGCGCCGGTGGTGAACGTCAGCTGGAACGACGCGCAGGCCTACTTGAAGTGGCTCAGCGCGAAGACCGGCCGCAGCTACCGCCTGCCGGCAGAGGCCGAGTGGGAATACGCCATCCGCGCGCGCACCGGCGGCGCCCGCTACTGGGGCGGCGACCGCACGCTGCAATGCCAGTACGGCAACGGTGCCGACAAGTCCGCGCTGAAGAAGGATCCCAAGCTGCCGGCCGCCGAGTGCGACGACCGCTTTGCCACGCTGGCGCCCGTGGGCAGCTTCCAGCCCAACGCGTTCGGACTTTACGACATGGCCGGCAATGCCTGGGAATGGGTGCAGGACTGCTGGGCCGATTCCTACGCCGGCGCGCCGGTGGATGGCCGCGCGCGCGAGATGGCCGGCTGCGATCGCCGCGTGATCCGCGGTGGCAGCTGGCGCGCGCGCGCCAACTCGCTGCGCTCCTTCGGCCGCGGCAACAGCCCGGCGGACACCCGCAGCGACGACCTCGGCCTGCGCGTGGTCGCGCAGTGAGCAATAAAGGGGACGCACACCTTTATCGCAGCGGGTTCCGCTGCTGGCTTCGTCGAGGGCTAAAGGTGTGCGTCCCCTTTATTTTGGCCGCCTGCGCCGTGGCGCCGCCCGTGCCGGAGCCGATCCGGTACCCGGCCGCGCCGCGTGGCAGCGTGGTGGACAACTATTTCGGCAGCACGGTCGCCGACCCGTATCGCTGGCTCGAGGATCTCGACGCGCCGGCCACGCGCGACTGGGTCGCCGCCGAGAACGCGCTGTCGCACCCGCTGCTGAACGAACTGCCCGAGCGCGCACCGATCCGCGAGCGTCTGGCGAAACTCTGGAGCTTCGAGCGCTACAGCCTGCCGCGCCGCCTGCCCTCGGGCGCGCTGGTCTACGCGCGCGGCGATGCGCTGCAGAACCAGCCGGTGCTGTATCTGCAAGACAAGGACGGCGCCGCGCCGCGCGTGCTGCTGGATCCGAACACTTGGTCCAGCGACGGCACCGAGGCGATGGTGGACTGGAAAGTCTCACCGGACGGCAAGCACCTGGCCTACGCCGTGCAGTCGGGCGGCACCGACTGGGTCGAGTACCGCGTCATGGAAATCGCGAGCGGCAAGCAGTTGCCGGACCGCGTCGGCCGCATCAACTTCAACTTCGATTTCTCGCGCATCTTCTGGCGCGGCGGCAACAGCGGCTTCTTCTATTCGCGCTTCCCGGATGCGCCACCCGCCGCCGCCGGTGCGCCGCCCGAGATCACGAACCAGGAGGTCTACTGGCACCGGCTCGGCACCGGGCAGAAACAGGACGTGCTGGTCTACTCGCGCAAGGACCAGCCGCGCTGGTTCGTCTGGGGCGAGGTGAGCGACGACGGCCGCTGGCTGGTGATCTACGAGGAGCGCAACGAGGACGAAGAGAAGCAGGTCTACGTCAAGGATCTCGGCGACGCCGAGCATCCGAAGCTCGATGCGCCACTGGTGCCGCTGGTGCGCGGCTTCGACGCCAAGTGGTATTTCGCCGGCAACGATGGCGCCACGCTGTACTTCCGCACCAGCGACCACGCGCCGCGCTACCGCCTCGCTGCGCTCGACGCGCTCGACGCCACCAAGGCCGGGCCGCCGCGCGAGGTCGTTCCGGAATCGAAGGACACGCTGCAGCACGCCGACGTGCTCGGCGGCACGCTGGTGCTGTCCTACCTGCACGACGCCGCCAGCCGGCTCGCGCGCTACTCGCTGAAGGGCGAAGCGCAGGGCGACCTGCCCCTGCCCGGCATCGGCACCGCCTCGGCGCC
>JAYUGN010000318.1:0-8950 GCA_043767605.1 Gammaproteobacteria bacterium | reverse complement strand
CCTCGCCCATCTTGCCGTAGGGCTGGTTCTCGCCCTGGCGCTTCTCGTTCTGCACCACGCCGCGCTGCACGTCGAGGCGCTTCTGCGTGAGGAAGTTGCCGAAGTGGCCCATGCGCTCGGATTCCATGTACAGCGCGAAGTCCAGCGCGGTCTTCGGCACGGTCTCGAAATAGTTGGTGCGGTCGAACCAGGTCGTGCCGTTGGAGTCGGTCGCGCCGAGGCCGTCGAGCTCGCGGTCCCAGTGGCCGGGATGGTTCTCGGACCCTTCGAACAGCAGGTGCTCGAACAGGTGCGCGAAGCCGGTCTTGCCGGGCACTTCGTCCTTGCTGCCGACGTGGTACCAGGCCGCGACCGCGACCACCGGCGCCTTGTGGTCCTCGTGCAGGATCACGGTGAGGCCGTTGGCGAGCACGTGCTTCTCGTAGGGGATCTCGACCGCGGCCACGCTGGCGGCTTTCGGCGCGGGCGTGTCGGCGTAGGGCTCGATGGTGAAATGGGCATCGTTGATGCCAATGCTGGTGCCGGCGCAGCCCGCAAGCAGGACGCCGGTTGCGATGCCGGCGGCGAGGTCGGCACCAACGAGTATGATTCTGCGCATGGGGATCTCCTACGAGTGGCGGCCAGCTTAATGGTCGGCGTCGCGATCGCAAAGCCGCGGCGCGTGCCGGCGGCGGCGCGTCCGCGTTTTGCCGTGGATGGCGTGCGTCACCGGCTGCGCGGCGTCGCGCAGCGGCCTTCGCCCAACAGCGACCGCCGGCCCGACCCGGCCGACATCAGCCTGCTGGTCGTTCACGCGATTTCGCTGCCGCCGGGCCGCTTCGGCGGCCCGTGGATCGACCGGCTGTTCAGCAACACGCTGCCGCCGGACGCACATCCGTATTTCAGGACGATTCGCGAGCTGCGCGTTTCGTCGCACCTGTGCGTGTACCGCGATGGCTCGGTCACCCAGTACGTGCCCTTCGACCGCCGCGCCTGGCATGCCGGCGAGTCGCGCTTCGAAGGCCGCGGCCGTTGCAATGATTTCTCGATCGGCGTGGAGCTGGAAGGCAGCGATGACAAGCCCTTCGAGCCGCGCCAGTACCGGCGGCTGGCGCAGGTCGCGCGCGCGTTGATGCGCAGCTACCCGAAGATCACCGCCGCGCGCATCGTCGGCCACAGCGACATCGCGCCGGGCCGCAAGACCGACCCGGGTCCGTATTTCGACTGGCAGCGGCTGCACGCGGAGATCGACCCGGAGATGAGCGCATGATTTTCGTCGGCATCCTGCTGGCGCTGCTGGCCGAGCGCATCCTCGGCCACCTGCCGCGCGTCGGCGAGCCGATGCTGCTGGAGAAGCTCGTGGTCGGCATGCAGCGCGCGGTGCCGCTGGGCCCGTACTGGCGCTCCTGGCTGTCGCCAGTCGTGTTGCTGTCCCTGGCCTGCGTCGCCACCGCCTTCATCGACTGGCGCGTGCGCGAACCGCTGATGGACCTCGCCTTCGGCACCGTCGTGCTGTTCCTGTGCCTCGGCCCGCGCAACCTCGCCAGCGACATCCACCTGCTGATCGATGCGCACGAAAAGAATGACGCGGTGGCCGAGCGCATGCTGACGATGTCGCTGCTGCGCGGTCCGGGTCGCACCGCCACGAAGCGCGAGCTGATCGGCGCGCTGTTCATCCAGTCGCATGAGCGGTTGTTCGGCGTGCTGCTGTGGTTTTTCGCCGCGGGTCCGACCGGCGCGGTGTTGTACCGCCTCGCCAGCCGCATGCCGCGCTTCCTGCACGAAACCCAGCCCGACACGCCGGCCGAGCAGGGCGCAGTGGCGCTGCATGCCGCGGCGGCCTGGCTCAGTGGCCGCTTCACGGCGGCGCTGTTCGGCCTGGCGGGGAGCCTCGACCAGGCGATGCAGCGCTGGCGCGAATTGCGCGCCGGCACCTTCCAGAACTGGCGCGACCGCACCTGGGCCGTGCTGGCGGAAGTCTCTGCTGCCTCGCTCTCCGCCGAAGACGAGGAGCAGCACCCGGTCGAGCCGGCCTCGCTCGAGGACGCCCTGCGCGAGGCGCTGGCCATGCAGAACCGCGCGCTGCTGATCCTGCTCGCAGCGTTCGGGCTGTTCACCGCGGGCGGATGGATCGCCTGAGATATTTCTGGATGGCCGCCGTCGCGGCCCTGGCGGCGGCGGGCGCGGCCCCCGCCGCGTCGCCGCAGCGCATCGTCACGCTCTCGCCGCATCTCGCCGAGCTGGTGTGCGCGGCCGGCGCTTGTGAGCGCCTCGCCGGCGTGGTGGCCTGGAGCGACTTCCCCGAGTCGGTGAAAAAACTGCCGCAGGTCGGCGATGCCTTCGCGGTGAACGTCGAGCAGATCTTCGCGCTGCAGCCGGATCTGGTGCTGGCCTGGGACGGCGGCACCGCGCGCGAGACGCAGGAGCGCCTGCGTTCGTTGAATCTGCCGGTGGAAGGCCTCGCGATCCGCACGCTGCCGCAGGTCGGCGATGCGCTGGAAACGCTGGGCCAGAAACTCGGCACGCAGAAAATCGCGAACGCGGCGGCGTCGGCCTACCGCGCCCGTCTCGAGAAAATGCGCGCGGCCCACGCGCACGATGCAAGAGTGCGGGTGATGTACCAGATCGAGGCGAGCCCGGCGTATTCGATCAACCACGACAGCCCGATCAGCCAGGTGATCGAGCTGTGCGGCGGCATCAATGTCTTCGCCGACCTGCCGGCGCTGGCCGGTGTGGTGAGCCTCGAGGCCGCGATCGCGCGCGACCCGCAGGTCATCCTCTACACGCGCCAGGACAACGGCGCGGCGATCCGCGCGCTGTGGGCGCGTTCGCCGGAGGTCGCAGCGACGCGCGCCGGCAATCTGTACGTGATTGACGGCAACCTGCTGGATCGCGCGACGCCGAGGATGCTCGACGGTGCCGAGCAGGTCTGCGCCGCGCTGGCCGAGGTGAGGAAGAAACTCTAGCGGCTTATTTTCTTCGCTTGCCGGTGCCCGACCACAGGAGTTCCTTGCCGCCGTTCTGCCGGGCCAGTACGCGCGCGGCGACGAACAGGAAATCGGACAGGCGGTTCAAGTAGCGCGGCAGTTCCGCCGACACCGGCTCGCGCTCGTGCAACTGCCACAGCGAGCGCTCGGCGCGGCGGCAGATCGCGCGGGCGACGTGGGCCGCCGCGGCACCGGCGTTGCCGCCGGGCAGCACGAATTCCTTCAGCGGCGGCAGCTTCTTGTTCATCGCGACGATGTCGGCTTCGAGCGCCTCGAGGTCCTTGCCGGTGACCAACGTGGCGCCGGGCAGCGAGAGCTCGCCGCCGAGGTTGAACAGTTCGTGCTGCACGCGGCCCAGTGACTCGCGCACGGCGGGCGGGCATTTCTGGGCCAGCACCAGGCCGAGCATGCTGTTGAGCTCGTCCACGTTGCCCATCGCGGCGACGCGCGAGGCCGTCTTCTTCACCCGCGTGCCGGTCGCCAGGCCGGTTTCGCCAGCATCGCCGGTGCGGGTGACGATCTTGCTCAGCCGGTTGCCCATGTCTTACCAGTCGTAACGCGCAGAGACCTGAAAATTGCGCTCCGGAGATGGATAGTACGCGGGTTCTTCCGGGAACCCCGCCGCCACGCCGTATTCCGCGTAACGGCGGTCCAGGAGGTTGCTGATGCGGAGATCGGCGTGCCATCCGGCCAGCGCCCAGCCCAGCCCGGCGTTCACCACGGCATGGCCCGGAAGGGTCCGCTGTGAATTGTCGAAATCACCGGCCAGCACGCGCTTGCCGGTGTACTGGGTTTCGAGCCGCGCGAGCAGGCCGCGCGGCAGGCGCGCGGATGCGCCGACCTTGGCGGTGTTGCGAGCCACCAGCGGTACGCCGCGGCCGGCGAAGCGCACGTCGTCGATCTTCGCCACGACGTGATGCGCGGCGGCGCTCAGCCACAGCGCATCGCCGGCGTGCCATTCACCCTGGGCCAGAAGGCCGTCGCGGCGCGTGCGGTCCAGGTTGATGTTGGTGAAGGTGTTCGGGTCGAAGGCGATTTCATCGTGGAGCGACAGCCGGTAGCCGCCCAGCGACAGCCGCAGTTGCGACGGTGTCCACTCCGCTCCGGCCTCGGTTGAAAGTCCGGTCTGCGTGCGCAGGTTGACGCTGTTCGAGCCCGGCGGCGCGCCGGCGGCGGTGAACTCGTCCACCTTGGCGAAGCGGAAATTGCGGTCGTAGCGGGCGTAAAGGCGCAGCGCGTTCCACGGGCGAAACGCCAGGCCCAGCTCCTGCGCCACGCGGTGGTCGCCGAATTTCGTCGGCGTGACGAACGTGTAGCCGTCCTCGACCTCGTTGGTGACGCTGGCGTAGCGGGCGCCCGCGGTCAGTTCGAGTGGCTGTGCGAGCGGCAGGATCGCCTGGCCGTACACATCGCCCTGGTGCTGCTTGTGGGTCTGCACGCCGAACATTGAAGCAAGCTTGTAGTCGGCGAGCTGGCCGTCAGCGCCGAGCGTGATCAGCGCCGTGCGGCCGAACATCGGCAGCGAGCCCTGCAGGCGCGGATGTGCGGCCCGGATTTCGCGGTCCTGGAACGCATTGGCGGGCGCCGGGCCGTAGACCGAACTGAGCCGGAAAGCGCCGTTGCCGCGGCGGTGGTCGAGGTCGGTTTCCAGCCCCCAGGACTGGCCGAGGGTTTCGTGAAAATTCACGCGCACGAAACCGGTGTTGTTGTCCGAAAAATCGCCCTTGAAGTTGGCCGAGGCCTGGCGCCGGTCGGCGTCGACTTCGGACTGGTTGAGCGCACCCGGCGTCTCCAGATCTTCGTCGACGTAGCCGATTTCCACGAACATGCCGCCGTCCCGGCCCTCGAAGCCGAGGCGGCCGAGCAGGTTCTTGTACTCGAGAGCGTTGTGCTTGCGATAGTTGTCGCTGCCGCGGGCCTCGGCTGACAGGCGCAGGTTTGCTGAAGTCCAGCGCTGCTCGACCGCGCCGCGCGCTCGCAGCGACCGGTAGCTGCCGACGCCGCCTTCCGCGGTGGCGCGGAAGCGTCCCGGCTCTCGCGTGACGATGTTGATGACGCCGCCGACGGCCTGGTCGCCGTACAGCGCTCCGGCGCTGCCCTCGATGATCTCGATGCGCTCGATGTCCTTTAGCGAAATCGCGGCGAGGTCGGGCGAGGCGATGTCGGTGTTGTTGAGGCGGCGGCCGTCCACCAGGATCAGCGTCGTCGAGTGCGCGTTCTCGCCGAAGCCGCGCAGGTCCGCGATCGCGAAGCTGCCATCGCCGAAGAAATCGGTGACCTGCACGGCGCCGGCGGTGCGCAGCACGTCGACCAGCTGGAGGGCGCCGCTGCGCTCGATCTGTTCGCGCGTGATCACGGTGACGGCGGCGGGCAGGCGATTGCCGCCCTGCTCGGAACGCGTGCCGACGACGACGACGGGTTCCAGCGGCGTGCTGTCGGCGCCGGCCGCCAGGGCAGGAACGCAGGGCAGGGTGGCGAGCGCCGCGAGGGCAAGCAGGGTCTTCTTCATGTGAGTCTCCGGCCCGCGTCCCCGCAGGCGTATAGGCACACCGCGCGCAAAATGCGCGCAGCGGCCCTGGGCCGGTCTCCGGACTTGTGGCCTGCATCGGCGCCTTCCCGGCTTTCGCCAGTGGCTGCGTGCCGATGCGGTGTTGCCACTCACCGTTGCGGGGGCAGTGCCGGACTTGAACCGGCTTCCCGTCACCCAGGGCGCGCGCATTGTAAGCGCTCGCTATGATTCGCGGGCCATGACTGCCACGAAAAGCGCACGACTTGCTGTTGCCCTCGAAGCCGCGGAGGCTGCGGGCAAGCTCATCCGCAAGGCTTTTGGCGGCCGTTTCAAGGTCCGCTACAAGGCGGACGCGAGCCCCGTGACGGACGTGGACGAGGCGGCCGAGGCGGTCATCAAGAAAATCCTGCGCAAGAAATATCCGGCGCATGGCTTCCACGGCGAGGAGTCCGGGAAGGACAACGCCGACGCCGAATACCTGTGGCTGGTGGACCCGATCGACGGCACCAAGAGCTTCGTGCGCGGCTACCCGCTGTTCTCGGTGCAGATCGCGCTGATGCATCGCGGCGAATTGATCCTCGGCGTCTCGCACGCGCCTTGCTGGGACGGCGGCAAGGGCGAGACGCTCCACGCCGAGCGCGGCCGCGGGGCGTGGAACGGCAAGCAGCGCCTGCGCGTGTCGAAGATCGGCGAGATCGAAAAGGCGACGCTCTCGACCGGCAACCTCGCCACGCTGGCGCAATCGGCTGGCTGGGCCGACCTCGGCGCCCTGATCCCGCGCCTGCACCGCATCCGCGGCTATGGCGACTTCCTTCACTACCACTACCTGGCAAGCGGCAAGATCGACGCGGTGATCGAATCGAACGTGAACATCCTCGACATCGCCGCGCTGACCGTGATCGTGCGCGAGGCGGGCGGGCATTTCACCGATTTGGCGGGCCGGCCTGTCGGCCTGCGCACGACCAGCGTGCTGGCGACCAACCGCCTGCTGCACCCGGAAGTGCGCGCGGCGCTAAAGAGCGTTTAAGGACTCGCGCAGCGTGATGACGGGCCAGCCGCGCTTCGCGGCCTCGGCCTTCAGCGTCTCGTCGGGATCCACCGCGATCGCGCGGTCCACGCGCAGCAGCAGCGGCAGGTCGTTGTGCGAATCGCTGTAGAACGTGACCTCGCTGAATTTCTCGTCCTGCAGCGACAACCATTCCTCGAGCCGCGTGACCTTGCCCTCGCGGTAGCACGGCGTGCCGGTGATGTGGCCGGTGTAGCGGCCGTTCACGTATTCCGGATCGGTGGCGAGCAGGTCGTCCACGCCCAGCAGCTGGGCGATCGGCTCGGTCACGAAGCGGTTGGTGGCCGTGATGATCAGCAGCGCATCGCCCTGGATGCGGTGGCGCTCGAGCAGCGCCGGCGCCGCGGGCGCGATGATCGGGTCGATGCGCGTGGCGATGAACTGTTCGCGCAGCGGCAGCAGCTTCGCCTCGCCCAGGCGCACCAGCGGATCCAGCGCGAACGCCGTGTAGGCGGCGATGTCGAGCCGGCCCGCCTTGTAGTCCTCGTAGAAGCGGTCGTTCTGGCGCTGGTGCTGTTCACGGTCGACCAGGCCCTGCTCGATCATGAATTCGCCCCACAGGTGATCGCTGTCGCCCGCGAGGAGCGTGTGGTCGAGGTCGAAAATGGCGAGGCGCATGCGGGTCCCCTATTATCGTCGGAGGAGAGTGATTCGTGGTCGATGCCGAAGGATTCCGCCCCAA
Source organism: Gammaproteobacteria bacterium (assembly GCA_043767605.1). Lineage (GTDB taxonomy): Bacteria > Pseudomonadota > Gammaproteobacteria > Nevskiales > Nevskiaceae > JACPFV01. The sequence goes on along the minus strand of JAYUGN010000318.1, from coordinate 1,727 downwards.
CGTGGGCATCATCCTGGCCAATGCGGCCGGCCGCGTCCTTTGGGCCAAGCGCATCCGCATGCAGGCCTGGCAGTTTCCGCAGGGCGGCCTGAACCCGGGCGAGAGCGCCGAACAGGCCCTCTACCGCGAGCTGCGCGAGGAAGTGGGACTCTCTCCGGAGTCCGTGACCCTACTCGGCGCCACCCGCGAGTGGCTGCGCTACACGCTGCCGGCCCGCTACATCCGCAAGGGCCGCGTGCCGACCTGCATCGGCCAGAAACAGAAATGGTATGCGTTGCGCCTCAATGCGCCCGACAATGCAGTGCGCTTCGACCTCGGCGCGCCGCCGGAATTCGACGGCTGGCGCTGGGTGGATTTCTGGCACCCGCTGAAGGAAGTGGTGCCGTTCAAGCGCGCGGTCTATGAAGCCGCCCTGCATGAGCTGGAGCCGCTCGTGCGGGCAGCGCCGCTGGAAACGCCGGTGATGCAGCCCGCCGCGATCTAATAGAACTCGAACTCGAGCTCCCACCGCACGCGGGTGTCCTCGGAGTCGGCCGTCAGGCCCTTGAGCACCGCCGCATCCATCTTGAGCTTGTTGCGGTTGCCGAGCCTGAACTCGCTGAACAGCGCCGGGCCCGCGATGTGCTGCGCATCCTCGCCCTTGGCTTTTTCGCCGAAGGCCTGCAGGCCCAGCTCGACCGGGGTGCCGGAGAGGTAGTGACTCTGCAGGCGGTAGCTGATTTCGCTACCGTCCTCGGCGCCGGGAACGAACACGTGCTCGGCCAGCAGGTCGAGCGTGTTGACCAGGCGGCCGAGCTGCTTCTCGAACATCGGGCCGGTTTCGATAGCCCAGCCTTCGCCGGACTCCATCGAGGCCGCGACCTCGGCGAACCAGCCGAAGTCCACGAAGTATTCGCCCGGGTTGGTGAACTGCAGGAGGTTTTCCCACTCGACGGCCTGCGCGTGCGAGGTTTCGCCGCCGCCGGTGGCCTTGCCGATCTCGAACACCACTTCGGTGAGCCAGTACGGGTTCACGCCGTAGCCGATGTCGAGGATGTGGGCCATTTTCTTTTCGCCGTCGTGCTTCGAATAGCCGCCGCGCAGTTCGATCTCGGTTTCACCCATGACCACGACCGGCCGGTAGACCTTGTTGGCGACGCCGGCGTAGGCGTTGTCTGGCGCGGCGGCAGTGGCGAGCACCAGCAGGCCGGCAAGGGCGCCGGCGGTGGCGCGGGGCAGGGAAACGGGATGACCGAACAGCTTCATTGCGACTCCAATGGTGGTGAAGGTGGTGACGTAGAACAGCAGCTGCATGCCGGCCGGGTGGGCGTCGTAGCCCACCAGTGTCTGCAGAATTTTTCCGGCGACCGAGCTGCCGGACACGAAGTGCGAGGAATCCCACATCGCGCCGAGGGGGGGCAGGTAGTCGGCCTGGATCAGGTAGCCGGCAGCCTGCGAAGCCATCCCGGCGGCGAGCAGCAGGATCATCCAGCTGGTCACCGTGAAGAAGTGCCTCGTCGGGATCTTGAGCAGGCCGAAGTACATGACCACGCCCACCGCGCTGCCGGCCGCCAGTCCGAGCGCCGAGCCGGCGAACATGCCGCTGTTGCTCGAGCCGCCGGCGGCGAGCCCGTAGAGGAACAACACCACTTCCGAGCCCTCGCGCAGCACCGCGAGGCCAATGACCGTGCCCAGCGCATACAGGGGGCGCGCGCCGGAGGAGACCGACTTGCCGAGCGCGCTCATTT
>JAYUGN010000317.1:0-3125 GCA_043767605.1 Gammaproteobacteria bacterium | reverse complement strand
CTGCCCGCGGCTGCTTCAACATCCACGGCTCTCTATTGCCACGCTGGCGCGGCGCAGCGCCGATCCAGCGCGCGGTGCTCGCGGGCGACCGCGAGACCGGCGTGACAATCATGCGCATGGATGAAGGCCTCGACACCGGACCGATGCTGCTACGCGAGATCGTGCCAGTGGGCGATGCGACCGCCGGCGAGCTCGCGGAAAAACTCTCGGGCATCGGCGCGCGGCTGATGGTGCAGGCGCTGGCGAGCCTGGACACGCTGCGCGAAACCACGCAGCCGGCCGAGGGCGTGAGCTACGCGAAAAAAATCTCCAAGGACGAGGCGCGGCTGGACTGGTCGCTGCCGGCCGAGGAACTCGCGCGTCGCGTGCGCGGCTTCAACCCCGCGCCGGTCGCCTGGACCGAGTGTGAGGGCGACCGCGTGCGGATCTGGCGCGCGCGGCCTGCGGATTTGAAGTCCGCGCAGCCGCCCGGCGCCATCGTCGCCGCGAGCGCCGAGGGCATCCTCGTCGCCACCGGCGAGGGCGCGCTCGTCGTCACTGAGCTGCAGTTTCCCGGGGGCCGCGCGCTGTCCGCGCGCGGCGCCGGTGCCGGGCGCTCACTGGGCGGCAAGCGCTTCACCTGAAGACGCGCGTCAGCGGCGATTCCGAAAGCGCAAGGCTCATGCGAAGAGCACCGGCACTACCACGAGGGCCACCAGGAACAGCACGAAGGCCAGCACCCGGTTGCGAAAATCCGGAACCATCGGCTGCGCCATGCCGAGCGGCAACTGGAGCATGTGCACTTCACGCGGGCGCTTGCGCGAGAACGTTCGCAGCAGCAGCCCGCACAACGTGGCGACGGCGGCGATGAGGGTGGCGTCCGTCCATGAACCCAGCAGGCGGCGCAGTTGATCCGCTGCGAGCAGACCTGCGCCGAGGATGACCAGCATGGACGGACGCCGAAGGAGGGAGTGCATGGCTTGCAGTCTCGACGCCCGCCGTGCAGCGCCGAGGGCGGCCGGGTGCAGATGCCACGGCAAGATGTGCAGGTTTCGTGCAAGGCCCTCCGCGGGGCGCGGCGGCTCCTACAATGAGCGCCATGCAGAAAATCCTGGTGGTGGACGACGATCCCGGCATTCGTGACGTCGTGTGTTTCGCGCTGCAGAAAGCCGGTTACGCGACGACCGCGGCGGCCGACGGCGAGCAGGCGCTCAAGCGCTTCGAGGCAGACCCGCCGGCGCTGGTGGTGCTCGACATCCTGATGCCCGAGCTGGATGGCCTCGAGGTCTGCCGCCGCCTGCGCAGCGACGCGCGCGGCCGCGCCACGCCGATCGTGTTCCTCTCCTCGAAGGACGACGAGGTGGACCGCATCGTCGGCCTCGAAGTCGGCGGTGACGATTACCTCGCCAAGCCCTTCTCGCCGCGCGAGCTGGTGGCGCGCGTGCGCGCGATCTTGCGACGTACGGCCTCGCAAAGCCCGGCCGCGGTCGCCGCACCGCCGCTGGTGCGCGGCAAGCTCAGCCTCGATCCGGAGAGCTACACGGTCTCGTGGGACGGCCACGAGCTGACGCTGACCGCGACCGAGTTCGGCATCCTGCGCACGCTGTTGCGCCGGCCCGGCCGCGTCTGCACGCGCGATGCGCTGATGAACGAAGCCTACGGCCGCCACGCGGTCGTGAGCGATCGCACCATCGACAGCCACGTGCGGCGCGTGCGCAGCAAGCTCGCGGCGCTCGGCGCCGACCCGATCCAGACCGTGCACGGCGTCGGCTACACGCTCGGTCCCGGCCTATGACTGCCCGATGAGATGGCGGCCGCGGCTCGCCGCGGTGCTGGTGCTGATCACGCTGGTGATTGGCCTGTTGCCGCTCGGCGGCATTTTCGTGCTGCGCATCTACGAGAGCGCGCTCGTGCGCCAGACCGAATCCGAGCTGCTCGCGCAGGGGGCGTGGGTGGCCGCCAGTTACCGCGCGCAGTTCGAGCGGCTCACCACCGGCAAGAAACCGCTGCTGCCGATGCCCGCCGATTACGGCAACCCGGTGACCGCGCCGCCGCGCCCGGCCGATCCGGAAAATCGCTGGCGGCCGCGCTACGCGGTGCTGGACCTCGCCAGCGACTCCATCCTGCCCGCGCCTGCCGAGGCGCAGGCAGTGGATTTCTTCGCGGCCGACGTGGCCCAGGTCGCCGGCCGGGCGCTGGCCCCGATCCTGCGCGAGGCGCAGCAGGCCACGCTGGCCGGCGTGCGCGTCACCGATCCGCGCGGCGTGATCGTCGCCACCACGGGAGAAGAGTTGGGCCGCTCGGTGGCGCACCACGAGGAACTGCAGCGCGCGCTGGCCGGGGAATACGTGAGCGTGATGCGCTGGCGCGGCACGCAGCAGCCGCAGGCGCCGCCGCTGGATTCGATCAGCCGCGGCACCCGCATCCGCGTGTTCGTGGCCGTGCCGATCGTGCAGCACGAGCGCGTGATCGGCGCCGTACTGCTGGCCCGCACACCCGGCAACCTGTGGCAAGCTCTGTACGGCAAGCGCGAGGCGCTGCTGCACGGCGGGCTGGCACTGCTCGCGGTGATGATCGGCATCGCGCTGCTGGCCTCGTTCACCATCGCGCGGCCGGTGCGGGCGCTGCGCGAGCAGGCACGCCGCGCCGCCCGCGGCGAGCAGGGCGCGGTGGTGCCGCTGAAGCACCCGGGCACGCGCGAAATCGCCGAGCTGTCGCAGACCGTGGCCGAGATGGCGCAGACGCTGGAGACGCGGGCCAACTACATCCGCGACTTCGCCGCGGCGGTGTCGCACGAATTCAAGACGCCGCTGACGGCGATCCAGGGCGCGGCCGAGATGCTGCGCGAACATGGCGACGGCATGTCGGCGGAAGAACGGGCACGCTTTCACGGCATCCTTGCGCGCGACACGCACCGGCTGTCGCAACTGGTACGGCGCCTGCTCGACCTGGCGCGGGCCGACATGCTCGCGCCGGGCGATGCCAGCGCCGACGTCACCGCCGCACTGGCCGTCGCGGTGGCGCGCTACCGCGAACTTGGCCTCGAGGTTTCCCTGCGGGCGCAGGCCGCGAACGGCGGCGGAACACCGGCGGCGCCCTTGCGCGCCGCCATCGCAACAGACACGCTGGACGCCGTGCTCTCCACC
>JAYUGN010000316.1:0-21878 GCA_043767605.1 Gammaproteobacteria bacterium | reverse complement strand
CGGCCATCGCCTGCAGCACGAACGCGCAGTCCTCGGCCGAGCGCGCCACCATGCCGGCCTGGTCCAGGCTGGAGGCGAAGGCGATCATCCCGTAGCGGGACACGCGGCCGTAGGTGGGCTTCAGGCCCGTGAGGTTGGTCAGCGAGGCGGGCTGGCGGATCGAGCCGCCGGTGTCGGTGGCGGTGGCGAAGGGCGTCAGGCCCGCGGCGACCGAGGCAACCGAGCCCCCGGATGACCCGCCCGGCACACGGGTGAGGTCCCAGGGATTCTTGACCGGGCCGTAAAAGCTGGTCTCGTTCGACGAGCCCATGGCGAACTCATCCATGTTGCACTTGCCCAGCATCACCGTGCCGGCGGCCTTGAGCCTGCTGACGATGGTGGCGTCGTAGGGGGCGATGAACGTATCGAGCATGCGGCTACCGCAGGCGGTGCGGACACCCTCGGTACAGAAAATATCCTTCTGCGCCAGCGGGATACCGAGCAAAGGCCCGGCCTCGCCCCTGGCCAGGCGCGCATCGGCCGCCGCGGCCTCCTTCAGCGCCGCCTCGGCGCAAACGGTCACGAAGCTGTTGAGCTTGCCGTCGTGGGCCGAGATACGGCCGAGGAAGTGGCGGGTCAGCTCGACCGACGAGAACTTCTTTGCTTTCAGGCCGCTGGCGAGCTCGCGCAGCGACAACCGGTGCAGGCTCACTCGATCACCTTGGGCACGATGTAGAGGCCGTGCTGGGTCTTCGGGGCATGGGCCTGGAAGGTTTCGCGGCGGTCGGTTTCGGTCACCACGTCGGGCCGCAGGCGCTGGACCATGTCCAGCGGATGGGCCATGGGCAGCGCGCTGCCGGTGTCGCTGGCCGCGAGCTGGCCGACCATTTCGAGGATGTTCGAAAGCTCGCGGGCGTACTTTTCGACCTGCTCGTCCTTGAGTTCCAGTCGCGCAAGATGCGCGACCTGGCGGATCTGGTCAGCGGTGAGGCTCATGAGGGTTCCTTGAAGAGGCCGCAATTCTAGCGAAAAAAGCCGGGAACACGCCCGGAAATCGCTTGCAAATTGCTGCGCCGCACGGCTAAATGGCGCGACCTTTTTCAAGCCTGCTCAAGGACTTGAAGCGGTGCGCCCCCGGGCGCCTCCCACTCGTTTGCCAGGTACAAGATGCTCGACGCAATCCGCCGCCTTTTCGTCAACGATCTCTCCATCGATCTGGGTACCGCCAACACCCTGGTGTACGCCCGCGACGAAGGCATCGTGCTCAACGAGCCTTCCGTCGTTGCCATCCGCAGCGACATCCGCGGCTCCAAGAAAATCGAGGCGGTCGGCCTCGATGCCAAGCGCATGCTCGGCCGCACGCCCGGCAACATCACCACGATCCGCCCGCTGCGCGATGGCGTCATCGCCGATTTCACCGTCACCGAAAAAATGCTGCAGCACTTCATCCGCAAGGTGCAGAAGGGCCGCATGGGCAAGCTGGTCACGCGCGTGGTCGTGTGCGTGCCCTACGGCTCGACGCAGGTCGAGCGCCGCGCCATCCGCGAATCCGTCGAGAACGCCGGCGCGCGCAAGGTGTACGTGATCGAGGAACCGGTGGCCGCCGCGCTCGGCGCCGGGATCCCCATCGGCGAGGCGCGCGGCTCGATGGTGCTCGACATCGGCGGCGGCACCTCGGAAGTCGCGGTGATCTCGCTCAACGGCATCGTCTACGCCGAGAGCGCGCGCATCGCCGGCGACAAGTTCGACGACGCGATCGTCAATTACGTGCGGCGCCAGTACAACATGCTGATCGGCGAAGCCACGGCCGAGAAGATCAAGATCCAGATCGGCACGGCGTTCCCGGGCCACGAGGTGCAGGAAATCGACGTGGTCGGCCGCCACCTCGCCGCCGGCGTGCCGCGCACGTTCACGATGAACAGCAACGAGATCCTCGACGCGCTGCAGGAGCCGCTGGCCGGCATCGTCTCGGCCGTGAAGAAGGCGCTGGAGCGCACCCCGCCGGAACTGGGCTCCGACGTCGCCGAGCGCGGCATCGTCCTCACCGGCGGCGGCGCGCTGCTGCGCGACATCGACAAGCTGATCTCCGAGGAGACCGGCCTGCCGGTGGTGATCGCCGACGACCCGCTGACCTGCGTCGCTCGCGGCGGCGGCATGGTGCTCGACATGCTCGACCAGCATGGGGAATTCCTGAGCGTAGAGTAGGGAACCATTTTGTGAGCACGCTCAGCGCCTCGACGCGGCGGCCGCTGTTTCCGAAGGGGCCGGGCCTCGGCCTCAAGGCCCTTACGCTGTGCCTGCTCGCGCTCGGCACGATCCTCACCGACCAGCGCAGCGACAGCCTGCAGCGCGTCCGTGACGGCCTGACCTGGGTGCTGCAGCCGGTGCTGTGGGCGGCGGGCGTCCCGTCCAGCGTGGCCCATTCGGTCGAGCACCTGCAGACGCGCGAATCGCTGATGCGCGACAACCAGGTGCTGGCCGAAAACCAGATGCTGCTGCAGTCGCGGCTGCAGAAGATGGACGCGCTCGAGATGGACAACCGCCGCCTGCGCGAGCTGCTGTCCTCGTCCGCGCAGCTCGAGGAGCACGTGCTGATCGCGGAGATCCTGTCGGCCTCGCAGGATCCGTATCGCCAGCAGATCGTGCTCGACAAGGGCGCGCGCGACGGCGTCTACAAGGGCCAGGCCCTCGTGGACGCCGAGGGCGTGATGGGCCAGGTCGTGGAGATCAGCCCCGCCAGCTCGATCGCGCTGCTGCTGACCGACCCGAACCACGGCATCCCGGTGGAGATCAACCGCACCGGGCTGCAGACCATCGTGCTCGGCCGCGGCGACGGCCAGAATCTTTCACTACCCTACTTGCCCGGCACTGCCGACGTGCAGGTCGGCGACCTGCTCGTGAGCTCCTCGCTGGGCGGCCGCTTTCCCGCGGGCTACCCGGTCGGGCGCATTACCGAGCTGAAACACGAGCCGGGCGAACATTTCATGGAAGCGCTGGCCACGCCGGCCGCGCACCTGAACCAGGGCCGCCAGGCCCTGCTGGTGTGGAGCGAAAGCTTCCCGGTGGCCGAGCGGGCGGCGGAAACGCCGGAGAAAACCGAGGGCGCGGAAAAACCGAAGGCGCCGCCGCCGTGAGCGATCGCACACCGCGCTTCCCCATCGCCGTGTCACTGGTCGCGGCGCTGGTGTTGCAGTTGCTCGAGCTGCCCTACGGCCTCGCCGTGTTTCGGCCGCTGTGGGTGCCGCTGGTGCTGGTGTACTGGTCCATGACGATCCCGCAGCCGACCGGCTTGTTCACGGCCTGGCTCACCGGCTTCGCGCTCGACGTGCTGCTCGGCAGCGCGCTCGGCCAGCACGCGCTGGGCCTCACCGTGCTGGTGTTCATCGTGCTGCAGGTGCGCGGCGTGCTGTCGCTCTACCCGGTGTGGCAGGAAGCCGTGGCACTGCTGCCGCTGTGGTTCACCTACACCTTCCTGATGTTCTGGATCGACGGCGCCACCGGCCACCGCGCCGATCCCTGGCTGCTCTGGACGCCGCTGCTGACCACGGGCCTGTGCTGGCCGCTGGTGTGGAGCGTGCTGAACCACCTGCGCCGCCGCGGCACGCGCGATCCGTCGATGTTGTGAGCATTCGATGCGGTTGAGCAGTTACGAGGCGATCAAGAACCTGCACGTCGAGCGGCAGATGTTCCTCGGCCGCGTGCTGTTCGCCATCATCATCTGCTCCGGCCTGTCACTGGTGCTGACCGCGCGGCTGTTCCACCTGCAGTTCATCCAGCACGACTACTACAGCACGCGCTCGGATGAGAACCGCATGCGCCTCAACGTGATCCCGCCGGTGCGCGGCCTGATCTACGACCGCTCGGGCGCGCTGCTGGCGCAGAACGCGCCCGGCTTCGTGCTCGAGATAGTGCCCGAGGAGATCCGCGCGCTCGACGACACGCTGGCGCGCCTCGCGCCGCTGGTACACCTGACCGACGCCGACATCGCGCGCTTCCGCGAGCGCATGCGCAAGACGCCGAAGTTCCGCGGCGTGCCGCTGCGCACCAACCTGTCGATGGAGGAAGTCGCGCGCTTCCAGCTCAACCGCTACGAGTTCGAGGGCGTGGACATCAACGCCGGCCTCACGCGCAACTACCCGCTCGGCAAGTCGGGCTCGCACGTGATCGGCTACATCGGCGGCATCACCGAGGACGACCTGACGGTGGTGGACGAGAAGGCCTACCGCGGCACCCAGTACATCGGCCGCACCGGCATCGAGAAGAGCCACGAGGACCTCCTGCACGGCACGCTGTCCACGAAAGTGGTCGAGACCAACGCCGGTGGCCGGCCGCTGCGCGACCTCGATTACCGCCGCGGCGCGCCGGGCCTGAACCTGTTCCTGACCCTTGACGCGCACCTGCAGGGCGCCGCCGAGCACGCCTTCGGCGCGCGCAACGGCGCGCTGATCGCGATCGAGCCGCAGACCGGCGAGGTGCTGGCGTTGCTGAGCAAGCCCGGCTTCAACCCGCAACTGTTCGTCGAGGGCGTCGACGCGCCGACCTACAAGCTGCTCAACGACGACAAGGGCCACCCGCTGTTCAACCGCGCACTGCAGGGCACCTACTCGCCCGGCTCGACGATCAAGCCGTTCATGGCGCTGGCCGCGCTCGACTCGAGCGTCAAGAATCCCGAGGAGCGCGAGTTCTGCACTGGCGCGTTCACGCTGCCGGGCTCGGATCGCAGGTACCGGTGCTGGCAGCGCAAGGGCCACGGCTGGGTGGACATGAACGACGCCGTGCAGCACTCGTGCGACGTCTACTTCTACCAATTGGCGCTGACGCTCGGCATCGACCGCATCACCAGCTTCCTCGGCGCCTTCGGCGTCGGCACGCCGACCGGCGTCGACCTGCCCGGCGAAAAAGGCGGCCTGCTGCCCTCGCGCGAGTGGAAGAAGCGCGTGCGGCGCGAGAACTGGTACCCGGGCGAGACGCTGAACGTCGGCATCGGCCAGGGCTACCTGACGATGACGCCGCTGCAGCTGGCCGCGGTCGTCGCGCGCCTGGCCATGCGCGGCGGGGGCTTCCGCCCGCACCTCGTGCACGCGACCCAGGACGCGATGACCGGCTCCGTCACCGCGGTGCGGCCCGAGCCACTGCCGCCGATCAAGCTGCGCAACGCCGCCGACTGGGAGCGGATCATCCACGCGATGGAAGACGTCGCGCATGAGGCGGGCGGCACCGCGTTCGGCGCCTTTCACGATGCGCCGTACCAGATCGCAGCGAAGACCGGCACGGTGCAGGTCGCGGCACTGGCGCAGGACGAGCTCGTCGCGGCCAAGCAGGACACCGTGCCCGAGGAACTGCGCGACCACGCGCTGTTCATCGCGTTCGCGCCGCCCGACAACCCGAAGATCGCGCTGGCCTTGCTCGTCGAGCACGCCGGCGGCGGCGGCGGCCACATCGCCGCGCCGATCGCGCGCGAAGTGCTGGACGCCTACCTGCTGCCCAAGGGCACGCCGCCCGCCCGGGGCCCGCTGCCGTGAGCACGTCGTCGACGGGGCTGCCGCGCACACCCGAGCTGGGCTGGGACGACTGGCTGGCGCGCGCGCACCTCGACCTGTGGCTGACGATCTTCCTCGTCGCGCTGGGCTCGCTGGGCCTGTGCGTGCTGTATTCCGCCTCGGGCCACTCGAGCGAGATGCTGATGTCGCAGGCACAGCGCTTCGTGCTCGGCCTGCTGGTGATGCTGGCCTGCGCGCAGGTGCCACCCGAGTGGTACCGCATGGTCGCGCCCTGGTTCTACGGCTTCACGCTGCTGCTGCTGGTGGCGGTACTGGTGCTCGGCGCCGAGTCCAAGGGCGCGCGTCGCTGGCTCGACCTCGGCATCCGTTTCCAGCCCGCCGAGTTCATGAAGACCGCCATGCCGCTGTGCATCGCGGCCTTCCTGCACGGCCGCGCGCTGCCGCCGCGCCCGAGCACGGTGATCATCACGCTGCTGCTGATCGGGCTGCCGACCGCGCTGATCGTGGTGCAGCCCGACCTCGGCACTGCGCTGCTGGTGGTCTGCGCCGGCGTGTTCGCGCTGTACTTCGGCGGCTGGGGCTGGCGCTGGATCGCGGCCGGCGCCCTCGGCGCCGCGGCGGCCGCGTACCCGCTGTGGCAGTTCCTGCATGACTACCAGCGCCAGCGCGTGCTGACGTTCCTCGACCCGGAGCGCGATCCGCTCGGCGCCGGCTACCACATCACCCAGAGCAAGATCGCGATCGGCTCGGGCGGGCTGTTCGGCAAGGGCTGGATGAACGGCACGCAGGCGCACCTCGAGTTCCTGCCGGAGTCGCACACCGATTTCATCTTCGCGGTCTACGGCGAGGAATTCGGCCTGTTCGGCGTGATCCTGCTGCTCACGCTCTATCTCACCGTCATCGGCCGCGGACTCATCATCGCCTTGCGCGGCCAGGACACCTTCCAGCGCTTGCTCGCCGGCTCGCTGTCGCTGACCTTCTTCCTCTACCTGTTCATCAACATGGGCATGGTACTGGGATTGATGCCCGTGGTCGGCGTGCCGCTGCCGCTGGTGAGCTACGGCGGCACCTCGATGGTGAGCCTGCTCGCGGGATTCGGCATGCTGATGTCCATCCAGACCCACCGGAAGCTGATTTCCAACTGATGAAGACCCTCGTGGCGGCGATGCTGCTCGGCGCGACCTTCATCGCGCACGCCGACCCCGGATCGGGTTCCGGGGCAGGCTACAGCCACGATCCGCACGTGCCGGCGCTGCTGGACAAGCTGCGCGCCGAATACGGCTTCAGCCAGGCCGAGCTCGATGGCGTGGTCGCGGCGCTGGCGCAGGCCGAGCGCGTGCCGGCGCTGATCGAGGCCGAGCAGAAGGCCAAGGAAAAAACCCTCACCTGGACCGACTACCGGCCGCTGCACGTGCGCGCAGAAAACCTGCGCGCCGGCGCTCGCTTCATGGCGGACAACAAGGAATGGCTGGCGCGCGCCGAGGCGCAGTACGGCGTACCCGGCGCGGTGATCGCGGCGATCCTCGGCGTCGAGACCAAGTTCGGCACCTACACCGGGCCGCACCGCACGCTCGATGCGCTGGCCACGCAGGGCTTCGAGCACCCGACACGCTCGGCCTATTTCTTCGGCGAGCTGGCCGAGTTCTTCGCGCTGTGCCGCGACAACGGCTTCAAGCCGGAAGCGATCCGCGGCTCCTACGCCGGCGCGATCGGCGCGGCGCAGTTCATGCCGAGCAACTACCGCAAGCTGTCGGTGGACTTCGACGGCGACGGCGTGCGCAACCTGTGGACGCTGCCGGATGCGATCGGCAGCATCGCCAATTACCTCGTCAGCTACTCGCCGGCGCGCAGCTGGCAGCGCGGCCAGCCGGCCATCGTGCCGGCCGATCTCGACCAGGTCCCCGGCGCTGACTGGCCGCTGAACCCGAAGACGGTGACACACCGGCTGGTGGATTTCCTCGGCGCCGGCGTGCACCCGCGCGCCGAATTGCCGCCCGACACGCCGGTCGGCCTGCTGGCGCTGACGTTGTCGGTCGAGCCGGCAAGGATGGAGTACTGGCTGGGCTTGAGAAATTTCTACTCGGTGATGTCGTACAACCCGCGCGTGTACTACGCGATGGCGGTGACGCAGCTCGCCGGGGAGTTGCAGCGCGGCGCGGAGACGGTCGATGCGCCGACAGCGGCAGCGCGCTGACGCCCTCACCCTAGCCTTCTCCCCTCCGGGGAGAGGGAAAGAACTAAAGGGGACGCACACCTTTATCGCCCCCTTGTTGCGCCCGGTGAAAATAAAGGTGTGCGTCCCCTTTATTTGCGCGGGGAGAGGGAAAAGTTTGGCACTCGCGTTGATGATGATGATGCTGATGCTGATGATGCTGACCGGGTGCTTCGGCGGCAAGGGCGCCGTGAAGTCCGGCGACGACGGTTTCCCGGAAACCGCGGTGATCCCCGCCGACATCAGGTCGATCCCGGACGCGATGCCCAAGGTCGAGCCGCGCGCGCGCTACGGCAATCCGGCGGACTACGAAGTGCTGGGCGAGCATTACTTCGTGCTGCATTCCGCCGCCGGCTACCGCGAGCGCGGGCGCGCGTCCTGGTACGGCACCAAGTTCCACGGCAAGAGAACCTCGAGCGGCGAGCCCTACGACATGTTCGGCATGACCGCCGCGCACAAGACCCTGCCGCTGCCGACTTACGTGCGCGTGACCAACCTCGGCAACGGCAAGACCGTGGTCGTGAAGGTCAACGACCGCGGGCCCTTCCACCAGGGCCGCATCATCGACCTCAGTTACGCCGCGGCGACCAAACTCGACATCCTGGCCGGCGGCTCGGCCGAGGTCGAAGTGGAGGCGATCGATCCCGCCATGGAGCCCGCCAGCGCGCCGGCCATGATCGCGGCGAAGCCCCGCTTCCTCGAAGTCGGCGCCACCTCCGACCCGATCGACGCGGTGGCGCTGCGCGAGGCCGTCACCGACCTGGGCATCGCCGCGGTCGAAATCCGCAGCGAGGAACACGGCGAGCGGCCGCTGCAGCGCGTGCTCGCGGGCCCGTTCCCGGACGACGCCAGCCTCGAGGCCGCGCGCGCGCGCCTGCTGCCGGAGTGGCCGGACCTGAAGATGGTTTCGGATTGAGCGCCGCCCGCCAACTGCTGGCGGCGGTGCTGGTGCTCGGTGCACTGCCACAGCTATGGCTCGCCGTCTCCGACCAGGGCATGTTCTGGCCCGACGAGATCTACCAGAGCCTCGAGCAGGCACACCGCTTCGCGTTCGGCTTCGGCGTGGTCCCCTGGGAATTCACCGAGGGCGCGCGCTCCTGGCTGCTGCCCGGCGTGCTCGGGCTGTACTGGAAACTGCTCGCGCTGCTCGGCATGAACGACGGCCTGACGCTGGTGATCGCGGCCAAGCTGCTGGTCGCCGCGGCGTCGGTGGCCGCGACCGCCTTGGCGATGCTGCTCGCGCACCGCCACGGCGGCCTGCTGGCGGCGCTGCTGGCGGGCACGATCGCGGCGCTGCACCCGGCCGTGCTGCTGCTCGGCCATCGGGCGCTCAGTGAAGTTGTCAGCGCGCCGCTGCTGCTCGGCGCCGTGCTGCTCGCCGGACGCACCGGCGCGCGCGCCGCAGCCGCAGCGGGCCTGGTCGCGGGCCTCGCGGTGTTCGTGCGCTACCAGAACGGGCTGGCCTTGCCGGTCCTGCTCGCGATGCTGCTCCACGCGCAGCGCTTCGAGGACGCGAAGTTCCTCGTATTGGGCGCCTGCGCCGCCGCCGTGCTCGGCGGCGCCCTCGACTGGCTGACCTGGGGCGCGCCCTTCGCCGCGTTCCTGAACTACCTCACCTTCAACTTTGCGCACAGCGCCGACCGCTTCGGCTCCGAAGCCCCGTGGTTCTACTTCGTCACCGCGCTGTCGGTCACCGGGCCTGCGCTGTGGGCGCTGCTGCTCGGTTTCGTCGCGGGCGCGCGGCGCCTGCCCGCGGCCGCCGCGATCGTCGTACTGTACGTGCTCGCGCACAGCCTCATTCCCCACAAGGAATTCCGTTTCCTGTACCCGGTTCTGCCGCTCACGTTCGCCGTCGCCGCCACGGGCCTGGCGGCGCTGCTCGAGCGCGCGCGCAGGCCCGCGCTGCTTGCCGGCGGGCTGGCGTTGCTGCTCGGCGCATCGCTGTCGAGCGCCGCGGCGTCCACCACCTTCGGCGCCTGGGGCGTGCACACGGAGACCGACGTCAGCGAACTTTCGCCCTGGCACGCCAACGAAGGCGCGCACCGGCTGCTGGGGTTCGCGGGCACGCGGCCAGACACCTGCGGCGTCTGGGTGCAGGGCATCCGCGCGGCGTGGACCGGCGGCTTCACCTACCTGCACCGCAACGTGAGCTACGCCTGGGGCGACGACCCGCAGAACGCGGACGCCGCGAACTACATCGTGCGCTCCGACGCGCCGCTGGGCAGGCCGATCGGCTGGCCGCGCCCCTCGGCCCTGCCCGCCGGCTACGTGCCGGTCGCGCGCAGCCGCGGCTGGCTGCTGTACCGGCGCGAAGGCGGCTGCGAGGCCGCCGCCAACGAGCGCGCGCTGTACTGAAACGCGATACTGCGCCCCGTGAAAGGCCTGCCATGAACGCCGCGCCGGCGATCGCCGTCATCGTCCCCACCTACAACGAGCGCCCGAACATCGGGCGGGTCGTGGACGCCGTGCGCGCCGGGCTCGAGGGCGAGGACTGGGAGCTGGTGTTCGTGGACGACGACTCGCCCGACGGCACCTGGCGCGAGATCGACCGGCTCGGCGCGACCGACCGCCGCGTGCGCCGGCTGCGCCGCGTCGGCCGGCGCGGGCTGGCGTCGGCCTCGATCGAGGGCGTGATGGCGACTTCGGCGCCGTGGGTCGCGATCATGGATGGCGACGCGCAGCACGACCCGGTGCTGCTGCGCGACATGCTGCGCGCGGCGCGCGAGCGCAACGCCGATGTCGTGATCGCCACGCGCGCGGGCGCCGGTCGCGAAGACTTCCGCAGCCCGCTGCGCCGCTTCCTGACGCGCGCCGGCAACCGCCTCGGCCGGCTGCTGGTGCGCAACACCACGACCGACCCGCTGAGCGGCTACTTCCTCGCGCGCCGCGAGCTGTTCGACGAGCGCGCCGGTCGCCTGTACGGCGCAGGCTTCAAGATCCTCGTGGACCTGCTCAGCGCCGGCGACGGCGCGCTGCGCATCGAGGAAATCCCGATGCAGCTCAAGCCGCGCGCCGGCGGCGAGAGCAAGCTGCGCGCGCGCGTGGCAGTGGATTACGCCTTCTTCGTGGCGCGCCGCTCGGTCGGCCGGCTGCTGCCGCTGCGCTTCGTGCTGTACGCCGCGGTCGGCACCTCGGGCGTCGGCGTCCACCTCGCGGTGCTGCAACTGGCCTACGCGCTGTTCGGCGAGCATTTCGCGCCGGCGCAGCTTGCCGCGACGATGGTGGCGATGACCACCAACTTCTTCCTGAACAATCTGCTGACGTTCCGCGATCGCATGCTGTCGGGGCCGGCGCTGTGGCGCGGCCTGCTTCGCTTCTACCTCGCCTGCTCGACCGGCGCGCTGGTCAGCCTCGCCATCGGCGAGTGGGTGCACACGCGCATGCCCGCGCTGTGGGTCGCGGGGCTCGCGGGCGCCGCGGCCGCCGCGGTGTGGAACTTCACGCTCAACGAGCGCCTCACCTGGGGCTCGCGCCGTTGAGCGGCTGCAGCAGCGCCACGGCCCGCTGCGCGGCTTCTTCGGCGCCCTGCCGATCGCCCCACGCGGCGAGTTCCTGCGCGCGCGCCTCGAGCATCGCGCCGAAATGCCGGCGCATCATCACCGCCATGCGGTCGTTGCCGACGCGCGTATCCATGAACTCGGCCAGCCGGTAGCCGGACAGCGCCAGCGCCTGCGGCTCGACAGCGCCGCGTCGCAGCCGCAGGGCCGCGACCAGCGGCTCGAGCGTGTCGGAGCGCAGCACGTCTGGCTCCAGCGGCTGCGTGGCGAGCACCGCGCGGCCCTCGGCCAGTGCCGCGTCGATCAGCGCGGTCTGCAGCGCGAGCCAGGCGCGCTCGAGCGCGACGCCGTCGTACGGCTCGCCGTCCTCGAAGGGCCGCACCTGCGCGAGAAATTCGCCGGCCTGCGGCTCCACCCGCCGCATCAGCGGCTGGTGGCGCTGCAACTGGCGCACATACCAGCTGCGCCGCAGCAGCGCCGGATCCACCAGCGCGAGGTCCGCGCGCTGTCCCTCGACCTGCTGGAAATAGACCAGCGGAAAATAGAACGGGTCCCAGTTCGCGAACACCAGCGCGCGCGGCGGCGCGTCACGGAACAGATTGCTGGCGTACGCCTCCGCCCAGCGGTGCCCCGAGAGGTCCAGCGCCGAGGCATTCGCCAGCGCAACCGCCGCCGGCACGAGGAGGCTGGCGGCGGCGAGCGCCAGCCGCAGCCGCTCGCGGGCGAAGGCGATCAGCGTGCGCAGCCCGCAGCCGGCGAGGAGGGCCAGCACGCCGTAGGCCGGGATGAAGAACACCGAGACGAGCGCGCGGTTCTCGGTATCCACCTCGACATCGCCCGCGTGCAGCGGCAGGTTGATCGCCACGGCGGCCAGCGGCCCCGCCGCGAGGAACAGCAGCGCGCACAGCAGCGCGAGCGAGCGCTGCGCGCGGCACAGCCACGCGAAGCCCGCGAGCGGCAGGACGAAGGCCGCGCGCGGCCACTGCTCCAGCATCAGGCTGAAGAACCGCAGCGCCTGCGCGGACGCATCGCTGAAACCGCTCCACGGCGCGATGCCGTACTGAGCGCGCAACAGTACGCGCAGGACCGCGCGCGGCGTGTCGGGATCGCCCCAGTCGAGCGCGGGATTCGCGGTCGAGGCGAGTGGCAAGTACGCCAGCGGCAGCAGGCCGGCGAGCAGCAGCGCGGTGGCGATCGCCAGCGTGCGCAGGTCGAGCACGCGGCGCAGGCCGGTCAGCGCGACGTATATAAGCAGTGCGACCGCCAGCACCGCGTTGGTCGGATGGTGGCCGACCGCGAGGCCCAGCAGCAGCGAGGCGCCGTAGAACAGCCGGCGGCGCTGCGTATCGCCAGGCTCTTTCGCCCAGCGCACCGCGAGCCAGAACAGCGCGGCGGCCAGCGCGAAGTTGAGGCCGTACACCTCGGCGATCAGCGCCTGCTCCCAGGCCTCGCAGGCATAGGCAGCCATCAGGCCGGCCGCGGCGGCGATGAGTTCGTCCGCAAGCGAAGCCGTGGCGTCGGTGCCGCCGCGCAGCGCCTCGAGCGTGGCGCGCGCGATGAGCGCCGCGCCCAGCGCCATGCCCGCCGCCGACAACAACGCCACGCGCCAGGCCACCGTTCCCGCAGGCAGCCAGGTGAAGGCGTGCGCGAGGAGCGTCCACAGCGGGTAGCCGGGCTCGTGCGGCACGCCGAGCAGCCAGGCGGCGGTGACCAGCTCACCGCTGTCCTCGAAGGTGACGGTGGGCGCCATTGTGCCCAGGTAAGCCGCGAAGGCGGCAAGGAAGACCAGCGCCGGGGCGGCGTGCACGCGAAGATTCATGGGCGAAAAAGAGCCTAGCAGACCCTCCACGGAGTAGAATTCGCGCTCGTTTTTTCCATCGCAAAGACCTCCCGCTCGATGAAAGCGTTTGCGCGTTTCCTGACCGTGTCCATGGCCCTCGCACTGGGCCTGCCGCTCGGCGCCACGGCCTTGCCACTGCCCGCCCCGCCGGACCTCGCCGCCAAGAGCTACGTGTTGATCGACTTCGCCAGCGGCCAGGTGCTCGCGGCAAAAAACCCCGAAGGCCGCGAGGAGCCGGCCTCGCTGACCAAGTTGATGCTGGTCTACGTCGCCTTTGACGAATTGAAGCAGGGCCGCCTGAAGCCCACCGACGAGGTGCTGGTCAGCGAAAAGGCCTGGCGCCAGGGCATCGACAGCAAGGAATCGCGCATGTTCATCGAGGTCGGCAAGCGCGTGTCGGTGCAGGACCTGCTGCACGGCATCGTGATCCAGTCCGGCAACGACGCCTGTGTCGCCCTGGCCGAGCACCTCGGTGGCACGGAAGACGTGTTCGCCGGCGTGATGAACCAGTACACCGCGAAACTCGGCATGACCCACACGCACTACATGAATGCCAACGGCGTGCCCGACCCTGGCCAGTACACGAGCGCACTGGACGTGGCGCGCCTGTCGCGCGCGCTGATCCGCGATTTCCCCGACCAGTACCCGCTGTTCGCCCAGAAAGATTTCGTGTTCAACAAGATCCACCAGAGCAACCGCAACCTGCTGCTGTGGCGCGACCCGAGCGTGGACGGCATCAAGACCGGCCACGCCGAGAAGGCCGGCTACCACCTCGCGGCCTCCGCGCTGCGCGACGGCCGGCGCCTGATCTCGGTGGTGATGGGCATGGCCAGCGAAAAAGAGCGCGCCGAGGCGAGCCTGTCATTGCTCAACTACGGCTTCCGTTTCTACGAGACAGTGCCGGCCGTCGCGGCCCACACACCGCTCGCGACAATCCGCGCGTGGAAGGGCGAGCAGACCGAGCTGGCGCTCGGCGTCGCCAACGCGATGATCGTGAGCGTGCCGCACGGCGGCGCCGCGCGCCTGCAGGTGAAGACGCAGGTGAACGAGCCGGTGTACGCGCCGATCACGGCCGGCCAGCCGCTGGGCACCGTGACCGTGAGCCTCGACGGCAAGGTTCTCAGCGAGCAGCCGCTGGTCGCGCTCACGGCGCTGCCGGAAGGCGGGCTCATGCGCCGCATGTCCGATGAAGTGCAGCTGTGGATCCACGACCTGATGTAGGCCCGCAGGCTTATGTCGGCGGCCACCTGGTGCCGCTGGCGCAGGCGACGGTGCCGCTGCTGGACCGCGGCTTCCTGTTCGCCGACGGCGTCTACGAAGTCATCCCCGTTTACGGCCGCCGCGCGTTTGCGCTGGACCGCCACCTTGCGCGCCTCGCGCGCTCGCTGCGCGAGCTCGCCATCGCCAATCCGCACGACGACGCGGCCTGGACTGCGATCGTCCACCAGCTGATCGAGGCGAATGTGCCCAGCGCCGGCACCGAGCAGCTGGTCTACCTGCAGGTCACGCGCGGCGCGCCGGCAAAACGCGCGCACACTTTCCCGCTCGATACGCCGCCGACCGTGATCGGCATGAGCAACGCCCTGCCCGCGCCGGATCCCGCGGCGCTGCGGGACGGCGTCGCCGCGCTGACGCTGGCCGATGCGCGCTGGGCCCGCTGCGACATCAAGTCCATCGCGCTGCTGCCCAACGTGCTGGCGACGCAGGCCGCGCGCGAGGCGCTCTGCAACGAGGCGATCCTGCATCGCGACGGCCGCGTGACCGAAGGCTCCTCGAGCAACGTCTTCGCCGTGCTCGGCGACACCGTGGTCACGCCGGCCAAGGGCCACGAGATCCTGCCCGGCGTCACGCGCGACCTGCTGATCGAACTGCTGCGCGCTGCCGGTATCGCCGTGCAGGAGCGCAGCCTCGCCTTGGCCGAACTGCGCAGCGCCGGCGAAATCTGGATCACCAGCTCCTCGCGCGAAGTGCTGCCGGTCACGACGCTGGATGGAGCGCCGGTGGGCACCGGCAAGCCCGGTGCCGTCTGGAAGAAGGCGTGGGATTTGCTGCAGAAAGCCAAGGAGCGCAAGTAGGCTGGGCTGATGCGCGCGCAAGCGCGCGAAGCCCAGCTTGGTGCCAGCGGTGCTGGGCTTCGCTACGCTCAGCCCAGCCTACGATTCGCTACGCACAGCCCAGCCCTGACCCATGACCTCTCTTCACATCAGACACCTCGGCCTCGTCGACTACGCAGCCACCTTCGCGCGGATGCGCGAGCTCACACTCGCGCGCGACGAAACCACGCCCGACGAGATCTGGTTCCTCGAGCATCCGCCGGTGTTCACGCAGGGCCAGGCCGGCAAGCCGGAGCACGTGCTCGCGGCCGGCGACATCCCGGTGGTGCAATCCGATCGCGGCGGCCAGGTCACCTACCACGGTCCCGGGCAGCTGGTGGTTTATTTCCTGCTCGACCTGCAGCGCCTGGGTTACGGCATCCGCTCGCTGGTGACCCAGCTCGAGCAGGCCACGGTGGATTGCCTGGCCGGCTACGGCATCGCCGCCGCGCCGAAGGCGGACGCGCCGGGCGTTTACGTCGGTGAGGCGAAGATCGCCTCGCTAGGCCTGCGCGTGCGCAAGAACTGCACGTACCACGGGCTGGCGCTCAACGTGGCCATGGATTTGACGCCCTGGCAGCGCATCAATCCCTGCGGATTCCGCGGCATGGCGATGACGCAGGTGAGCGAACTCGGTGGCCCGGCCAGCGTCGCGCGCGTCGCTGCCGACCTCGAGCCGGCGCTGGAAGGCCGGCTCGGTCTAAAATGAGCCCCATGCTCGACACGCTGGTCCGCATCCGCGGACTCAAATTCCGCTTCGGCCCCCGCGTGATCTTCGATGGCGCCGATTTCGACTTTGCCCGCGGCAAGGTCACCGCCGTCATGGGACCCAGCGGCATCGGCAAGACCACCCTGCTGCGCCTGATCGGCGGCGAGTTCAAGCCGCTCGAAGGCACCCTCGAAGTGGACGGCCTCGAAGTGCCGACGCTCGCCCGCAAGCATCTGTTCGAGCTGCGCAAGCGTATGGGGATGATGTTCCAGCACGGCGCCCTGCTCACCGACCTTTCCGTGTTCGACAACGTGGCCTTCCCGCTGCGCGAGCACACCAAGCTGCCCGAATCCATGATCCGCGACATCGTCCTGATGAAGCTGCACGGCGTGGGCCTGCGCGGCGCGCGCGACCTCTACCCCGACGAATGCTCGGGCGGCATGCAGCGGCGCATCGCCTTCGCGCGCTCGGTGGCGCTCGACCCGATGCTGGTGATGTACGACGAACCCTTCACCGGCCAGGACCCGCTCTCGCTCGGCGTGCTGGCGCGCCTGGTGCGCTCGCTGAACGATGCGCTGGGCCTGACCTCGATCATCGTCTCGCACGACGTCAACGAGACCCTCGACATCAGCGACTACGTCTACCTGATCGCCGACGGCAAAGTCGCGGCGCAGGGCACCGCGGCCGAGATCCGCGCGTCCACGGATCCGGGCGTGCTGCAGTTCCTGCGCGGCGAGGCCGATGGCCCGGTGCGCTTCCACTACAAGGCGGGGCCTTACCGCGACGCCATGATCGGGGAAGCCGCGTGAACCTGCTGAAGATTGCGACGGATTTCCTGGGCGGCGCCGGCCGCGCCACGATTTTTCTCGGCATCGTGCTCACCGCCGTGCCGGGCGCGCTGCTGCGCTGGCGCCTCTGGTGGGCGCAGGTCTACTCGGTCGGCGTGCTGTCGCTGGTCATCATCGTGGTGTCGGGCTCGTTCATCGGCATGGTGCTGGCGCTGCAGGGCTACCGCACGCTGGTCGGCTTCGGCGCCGCCGAGTCCCTCGGCGTGTTCGTGGCGCTGGTCACGGTGCGCGAGCTCGGCCCGGTGGTCACGGGCCTGCTGTTCGCGGGCCGCGCCGGCTCGGCGCTGGCGGCCGAGATCGGCCTGATGCGCGCCACCGACCAGCTCTCCGGCATGGAGATGATGGCGGTGGACCCGGTCAAGCGCGTGGTGGCGCCGCGCTTCATCGCCGGCTTCCTGACGATGCCGCTGCTGTCGGCGATCTTCTGCGTGATGGCCATCGGCGTGGCCGGCGGCCACCTGATGGGCGTGGAAGTGCTCGGCGTGGACGCGGGCGCCTACTGGTCGCAGATCCACACCAAGGTGGAGTTGCGCGACATCTGGAACGGCGTAGTCAAGAGCGTGGTGTTCGGCGCGGCGATCAGCTGGATCGCCGTGTACCAGGGCTACCACGCGGCGCCGACCTCGGCTGGCGTGTCGGACGCGACCAAGACCACGGTGGTCATGTCGTCGCTCGCGATCCTCGCGCTGGATTTCATCCTCACCGCCTTCATGTTCGAAGGCGTTTAAGTCTGCGTTCAGCCAGTCACCCGTATAAGCTTGAGGTCAGGAGAATCACATGCAATCCAAGGCGCTGGAACTGATGGTCGGGGCATTTTTCATGCTCGGCGTCGCCGCCGTGTTCACGCTCACGTTTCGCGTGGCCAGCGTCAGCGGCATCAGCGACCCCAAGGGCTTCGCGGTGACCGCGGACTTCGAGAACATCGGCGGCCTCAAGCCGGGCGCCGCGGTGACGCTGGCCGGCGTGCGCATCGGCCGCGTCAGCAACATCAGGATCGACCGCACCACCTACGAGGCCACCGTGACGATGCGGCTGGCGTCCACCTACGACAACATCCCCAGGGATTCCACCGCCAGCATCCTGACCGCCGGCCTGCTCGGCGAGCAGTACATCGGCGTGACGCCGGGCGGCGAGGATCTTTCGCTGGCCGAAGGCGACAAGATCAAGATGACGCAGTCGGCGCTGGTCCTTGAGAACCTGATCGGGCAGTTCGTGTCTTCGATGGCGTCCAGCAAGAAAGAGGAGTCGGGCAAATGAAGTTCGTGATGCAAGGGTCGCTGCTGTCCATGGTCCTGTCGGCCACGCTGGCGCTCGCGCCGGCTGCGCGCGCGGCCGACCCGGTGCCACCGGACCAGGTCGTGAAGGAGACCACCGAGCGCCTGCAGAACGAAATCGGCGCGCACGAAAAGGAATTCAAGGCGGATTCGAGGAAGCTGTACGCCTTCGTCGACCAGGTGATCGTGCCGAAGTTCGACACGCGCTACATCGCCCAGTTGATCCTGGCGCGGCACTGGAAGGGCGCCAGCGAAGCCCAGCGCGCGCGCTTCGAGGCCGCGTTCAAGAACATGCTGGTGCACTCCTACGCCGACGCGCTGGTCCAGTACCACAACGACGTCAAGGCCGAGTGGCTGCCGCTGCGCATGGCGTCCGGCGCCACCGACGTGACCGTGCAGAGCAAGCTGGTGCGCGCGAGCGGCAAGCCGCCGCTGCCGATCGGCTTCGCGATGCGCCTGAAGGACAACGAGTGGAAGGTCTACGACATCGTGATCGAGAGCCTGAGCCTCGTGACGAGCTTCCGCAGCCAGGTCAATTCCGAGATCAAGCGCACCGACCTCGAGGCGGTGATCAAGAAACTCGAGGCCGGCCAGGCCATCGAGCCGGCCAAGTCCTCGTAGCCATGGCGTCCCTGGCCGGCGAGCTCAGCTTCGCCACGGCACAAGCGGCGCTCGCGCAGGGCCGTGCGGCGCTGGCCGGCGGCGAAGGGCCGGTCGCGCTCGACCTCGGCGGCGTCACCCGCACCGACAGCGCGGGCCTCGCGCTGCTGCTGGAACTCGCGCGCGACGCGCGCGCGCACAAGCGCGAACTCGCGCTCGAGAACGCACCCGCGCAGCTGCGCAAGCTGGCGGGCTTTTTCGGCGTCGCCGAAATCCTGGCGCTGCCGGCCTGATGCGCACCATCTCGCTGCCCTGGCTGCTCGCACTGTGCGCCGCGTGTGCGCTGCTCGCTGCCTGCGCCCATACGCCGGCCGAGGATCCAGCCGATCCGCTGGAGACGGTGAACCGCGGCATGTTCGTGTTCAACGAGACTGCCGACCACTACGTGTTGCGGCCGGTGGCCAGGGGCTATGACACCGTGATGCCCGAGGTCGCTCGCCAGGGCGTGCGCAATTTCGTCTCGAACCTGTTCTACCCGACGGTCATCGTGAACGACGTGCTGCAGGCCAAGGGCCAGCAGGGCGTCGAGGACCTGTGCCGCATGGTCATCAACACCACGATCGGCATCGGCGGCCTGTTCGACGTCGCCACGCGCGGCGGCCTCGTCGCCAACGACGAGGACTTCGGCCAGACGCTCGGCTACTGGGGCGTGGGGCCCGGCTGGTACCTGATGATCCCGTTCCTCGGGCCCAGCGACAACCGCGACCTCGTCGGCCGCGGCGTCGGCTACGGCACCAACCCGCTGGCCTGGGTGAACGAGCCGGTGGTTTCGTACGGCGTCACCACGCTCGACACGCTGGAGACGCGCGCGAGCCTGCTGCCCGCTGACCGGTTCCTCGCGAAGCAGCTCGACCGCTACGTGTTCGTGCGGACGATCTACCTGCAGAGCCGCAACGCCAAGGTCTACGACGGCAATCCGCCGAAGGACGACTCCGCGTTCGACAGCGACACCGATTTCGAAGAAACGCCGGCGGAAGAAGCGAAGCCGGCGCAGTAAACAAAGGGGACGCACACCTTTATCGCGGCGTGCCAGAAAACAAAGGTGTGCGTCCCCTTTATTTCGGAGAGGGGGAATCACCTCTTGAAGCGTTCCTCGGCCATCCGGTCGGCGATCTCGCCGGTAGCGCGCCGCTCCGTGCGCGAGCGCTCGAACACGTCGGCCAGCGTGCGGCCGATCCGCTCGAGGTGCGCGCGCACCACGTGCTCGTCGTAACCCGGGCCTTCGTAATAGATGTCGATGATGCCGCCGGCGTTGATCACGTAGTCCGGCGCGTAGAGGATGCCGCGCTCGAACAGCGCGCGATCGTGGCGCGCCTCGGCCAGCTGGTTGTTCGCGGCGCCGGCGACGATGGTGGCCTTCAGCCGCGGCAGCGTCTTGTCGTCGATGATCGCGCCGAGCGCGCAGGGCGCGAAGACGTCGCAGTCCACCGCGAAGATCTCGTCCATCGAGACCGCGACCGCGCCGAAATCCTTGACGCCGCGCTCGACCGCCGGCGCGTGCAGGTCGGTGATCCACAGGCGCGCGCCGGCCTCGTGCAGGTGCTGGGCCAGCCGGTAGCCGACGTTGCCCACGCCCTGGATGGCGACGCGCAGGCCCTTCAGGTCGTCGCGGCCGAGTTTCTGGCGCACCGCGGCCTTGATGCCGACGTACACGCCGTAGGCCGTCGCCGGTGAGGGATCGCCGGTGCGGCCGGCGGCCACGGATTTCTCGTCGGCCAGGCCGCCGACGTGACGGGTTTCCAGCGCCATCAGCTTGATGTCGGGGACGCTGGTGCCGGAATCCTCGGCCACCACGTAACGGCCGCCGATCGCCTCGACGAAGCGGCCCATGGCCCGCATCATTTCCGGCGTCTTGTCCTTGCGCGGATCGCCCAGGATCACGCTCTTGCCGCCGCCCTGCGGCAGGCCGGCCAGCGCGGCCTTGTAGGTCATGCCGCGCGACAGGCGCAGCACGTCGGTCAGGGCCTCATCCTCGCTGGCGTAGGGCCACATGCGGCAGCCGCCAAGCCCCTTGCCCAGGCGCGTGCTGTGCACGGCGATGATGGCCTTGAGGCCGGAGGCGGGATCGCTGTGGTACGAGACCAGTTCGTGGTCGTCGTAGGCGGGATGGGTCAGGACGGGCATGGCGGCGCGCATTCTAGATGAATGCGAAAATGGGAGCCTGTTCCCATTTATTGGCTGCCATGTCCAACGACCCCATCGTCATCGCTTCTGCCGCCCGCACGCCCATCGGCGCCATGCAGGGACAGTTCAGCTCGCTGAGCGCCACCCAGCTGGGCGCCGTCGCGGTCAAGGCCGCCGTGGAGCGCGCGGGCCTTTCGGCCGACGCGATCGAAGAAGTGATCATGGGCTGCGTGCTGCCGGCAGGCCTGGGCCAGGCGCCCGCACGCCAGGCCGCGCTCGGCGCCGGGCTGGCGAAGAGCACGAACTGCACCACCATCAACAAGATGTGCGGCTCGGGCATGAAGGCCATCATGCTTGCCCACGACCTGATCGTTGCCGGCAGCGCGAAGGTGATGGTGGCGGGCGGCATGGAGAGTATGACCAACGCGCCCTACCTGCTGCCCAAGGCGCGCGGCGGTTACCGCTACGGCCACGCCACGATGTACGACCACATGGCGCTCGATGGCCTCGAGGACGCCTACGAAAAGGGCACGCCGATGGGCGCGTACGCGGAAACGACCGCCGCGAAATACGGCTTCACGCGCCAGGACCAGGACGCGTTCGCGATCACCTCGCTCACGCGCGCCAGGAAGGCGAGCGAGGACGGCAGCTTCAGCCTCGAGATCGCGCCGGTGGACGTCGCGGGCAAGGCGGGCACGGAGAAAATCTCGCGCGACGAAACGCCGTACAAGGCCAACGTCGAGAAGATCCCGACACTCAAGCCCGCGTTCAAGAAAGACGGCACCGTCACCGCCGGTAACGCATCCGGCATCAACGACGGCGCCGCCGCCCTCGTCGTGACGACGGCGAAGAAGGCGCAGGCGCTGGGGAAGAAGCCGCTTGCCCGCATCCTCTCGTACGCGTCGACCGGCGTCGATCCCAAGGTCATGGGCATCGGGCCCGTGCCGGCAGTGCGCAAGGTCCTCGACCGCGCTGGGCTGACGATCGGCGACATCGATCTCTTCGAACTGAACGAGGCGTTCGCCGCGCAGTCGCTGGCCGTGGCCCGTGAGCTTGGCTTGGACGCGGCCAAAGTGAACGTGAACGGTGGCGCGATCGCGCTCGGCCATCCGATCGGCGCCAGCGGCGCGCGCGTGCTGAC
>JAYUGN010000315.1:0-3146 GCA_043767605.1 Gammaproteobacteria bacterium | reverse complement strand
GTCGTTCCAGTCGCCCTTGTCGCCAATCGCGTCGAGCAGCGCCTTCTGCTGCGTCTTGAGGTACTGGTGCAGACCGTCTTCCCAGGCGGCGATTTTTTCCACCGCCACGTCGTCGAGAAAGCCCTTGTCCACCGCGTAAATGGTGGCGGACATCAGCGCTACCGGCAGCGGCGCGTATTGCTTCTGCTTCATCAGTTCGGTGACGCGCTTGCCGCGGTCCAGCTGCTTGCGCGTGGCCTCGTCCAGGTCGGAAGCGAACTGCGCGAATGCGGCCAGCTCACGGTACTGCGCGAGCGCGATGCGAATGCCGCCCGACAGCTTCTTCATGATTTTGGTCTGCGCCGCGCCGCCCACGCGCGACACCGAGATGCCGGCGTTCATGGCTGGCCGTATGCCGGAGTTGAACAGATCGGTCTCGAGAAAGATCTGGCCGTCGGTAATCGAAATCACATTGGTCGGCACGAAGGCCGACACGTCGCCGGCCTGGGTTTCAATGATCGGCAATCCGGTCAGCGAACCGGTCTTGCCCTTCACCTTGCCGCCGGTCATCTGCTCCACGTACTCGGCGTTGACGCGCGCGGCGCGCTCCAGCAGGCGGGAGTGGAGATAGAACACGTCGCCCGGATAGGCCTCGCGGCCCGGCGGACGGCGCAGCAGCAGCGACACCTGGCGGTAGGCCCAGGCCTGCTTGGTGAGGTCGTCGTAGATGATCAGCGCGTCTTCGCCCTTGTCGCGGAAGTACTCGCCCATCGAGCAGCCCGAGTAGGGCGCGATGAACTGCAGCGCGGCGGATTCGGAAGCCGACGCGGCGACGACAATGGTGTTGGACATCGCGCCGTGCTCTTCGAGCTTGCGCACCACGTTGGCGATCGAGGAGGCCTTCTGGCCGATCGCGACGTAGATGCATTTAATCCCGGAGTTTTTCTGGTTGATGATCGCGTCGATGGCGAGCGCGGTCTTGCCGGTCTGGCGATCGCCGATGATCAGCTCGCGCTGGCCGCGGCCGATCGGCACCATCGCATCCACCGACTTGTAGCCGGTCTGCACCGGCTGGCTCACGCTCTTGCGCGCGATCACGCCCGGCGCGACCTTCTCGATCGGCGACTGCGCAGTGGCCTTGATCGGGCCCTTGCCGTCGATGGGCTGGCCGAGTGCGTTGACCACGCGGCCCAGCAGGGCTTCGCCGACCGGCACTTCAAGGATGCGGCCGGTGGTCTTGACGGTCTGGCCTTCGGCCAGGTGCTTGTAGTCGCCGAGAATCACGGCGCCGACCGAGTCGCGCTCGAGGTTCATCGCAAGGCCGTAGGTGGCCTGGCCTGAAGCATTGGCCGCGAACTCGAGCATTTCGCCCTGCAGCGCGTCCGACAGGCCGTGCACGCGAACGATGCCGTCCTGCAGCGACACGATCGTGCCGGTGTTGCGCGCCTCGGTGGCCGCCTCGAAATTCTTGATGCGGCTCTTGATCAGGTCGCTGATCTCGGAAGGATTCAATTGCATGTTTGAGTTCTCGAAAAGTTAGCCAACCAGCGCCTGGCGCAACCGCGCCAGTTCGCCTGAAATGCTGCCGTCGATCACGGTGTCGCCCGCGCGGATCTGCGCGCCGGCGATCAGCGAAGGATCGGTGGTCCACGAAACGTTCACGTCGCGATTCAGCTTTTTCTTCACCGCCGCCACCAGCGCCTGCTGCTGCGCCGAATCCACCGGCACCGCCGTGGCGATCTGCACCTCGACGCGGCGCTCGTGCTCGGCGCGCAGCGCTTCGAACTGCACGGCAATCGCCGGCGCGAGCTTCAGGCGGTTGTACTCGCTCAGGAGGTTCAGCAGGTTCTTCGCCTGCGGCGTTGCCGCTGCGCCCATGGCCTCGATCAGCACACCAGCCAGCTGGCCACGGCCCACGGCCGGGTGGCCGATGACGCGCGCGACCTGCGGATCACGCACGGCCGCAGCGACGCCCGACAGCAGCGCCGACCAGTCGGCGAGCTTGTTGTCGTCCCGCGCCAGTTCGAACACGGCCTTGGCGTAGGGACGCGCGAGCGTCGAGAGTTCAGCCATCAGCCCTCACCCGCTCGCTGCGCGAGCGGCCTCTCCCGGAGGGAGAGGCAAGCAAGCATTTTCCCTTCTCCCTTTGGGAGAAGGTGGCGCGTAGCGCCGGATGAGGGCGCCATCAGATCTTCGCCGCCAGGTCTTTCAGCACTTCAGCGTGCGTGGCGGCATTGATCTCGCGCTTCAGGATCTGCGCGGCACCGGCCACGGCCAGCTCGCCGACCTGCTTGCGCAGCGTTTCGCGGGCGCGGGTGATCTCGCGGCCCACGTCCTCGGCCGCCGCGGCCTTGATGCGCTCAGCCTCGGACTGCGCGGTGCCCTTGGCCTGCTCGACCAGCACTCCGGCCTGCTTGTTGGCCGCGGCGAGGATCTCCTGCGCCTGCACGCGCGCCGCCTTGAGCTGCTCGTCGCTCTTGGCAGAAGCCTCCGCCAGCGCGCGATTGCCCTGGTCGGCCGCCGCCAGGCCGTCGGCGATCTTCTTCATGCGCTCGTCCACCGCCTTCATCAGCGGCGGCCAGACGAACTTGGCCGTGAACAGGATGAAGACCAGGAAGACCAGCGACTGCGCAATCAATGTGAAGGTGATATTCATCGCTGCCCCGTCTCGTAGTGCCGCGCGTCTCTTACTTCAGGAACGCGGTCGCGAGCGGGTTGGCGAACGCGAACATCATCGCGAGGCCCACGCCGATGATGAACGACGCGTCGATCAGGCCGACCAGCAGGAACATCTTGGTCTGCAGTTCGCCCATCAGTTCGGGTTGGCGGGCGGCCGATTCAAGGTACTTGCTGCCCATGATGCCGATGCCCAGACAAGCGCCGAGCGCGCCCAGACCGATGATCAGGCCGGTGGCCAGTGCGACAAAACTGATAACTTCCATGATTGCTCCTAGAGGACTTGGTTGACGTTAGAAAAGGAAACGGAAAACAGAAAACTGCCCTTAGTGGGCGTCGTGCGCCTGGCCCAGGTACACCAGCGCCAGCATCATGAACACAAAGGCCTGCAGCGTGATGATCAGGATATGGAACACTGCCCACGCCCAACCAGCCACCACATGCAAGAGCAAAAGCATCAAGCCCGAAGGCTCAAACGAGAACGCCCAGGC